>NZ_QHHV01000345.1:0-6560 GCF_003947245.1 Actinoplanes sp. ATCC 53533
TCCCGTGGGCGGCGCTCGCCGCCGGGTCCGCCCGCGACATCGAGCTGATCGCCGGGCACACCCGCGACGAGTACCGGCTCTTCCTCGCCATGGCCGGGCTGCTCGGCCCGATCCCCGAGGAACAGGCGGCGGCCACCCTGCGACTGTTCGGGCCGGGCCCGGATCCGGCGGCCGCTTACCGGGTGGCATACCCGGGCGCCCCGGCGGAGCGCCTGTTCGAGCTGGTGCAGTCCGACTGGCTGTTCCGCATGCCGTCACTGCGTCTCGCGCAGGCCCACATCCAGGGCGGCGGCCGGGCCCACGTCTACGAACTCACCCTCACCGCCCCCGGCAACGGCGGAGCGCTCGGCGCGTGTCACGGCCTGGACGTTCCGCTGACCTTCGGCGTCTACACCGGATTCGGCGCGACATTGATCGGCCCGGAGGCGACACCGGAGGTGGAGGCGGCCTCCGCCGCCCTGCGCGCCGCCTGGTCGCGGTTCGCCGCCACCGGCGACCCCGGCTGGCCCGCCTACGACCCGGAACAGCGTTTGACGTGGCTCCTCGACGCCCAGCCCAGCACCGCCCCATACCCGGAAGAGCAGTCACGCCGACTCTGGCAGGACCACGCCTTCGCGGCGCTGCCCCTGCGCGCCGCTGGGTAGCCGAGCACGGACCCCACACCCGAGATCAGGCAGGGAGAACGTGGTCGTCGGTGGCGGTCACCGCGCTGTCCACGGTGGTGGAGCGGTGTGGGCGGGCGGAGGTCAGAGCTCAAGCCGGTGGCCGACCGGGAACAGGCGGAAGTCCGTGCGGCCGATCGTCGACCCCCAGATGCCCTTCGGCGCGAGCACCGTGACGGCAATCCCGGCCAGGCCGAGTACGATGAGGTACGTGGTGCCCTGCGCCGACAACGCCTGCTGCAGTGCGAAGAAGAGCAGCGCACCGATCAGCGGGCCCTCGATCGTGCCCAATCCTCCGACCACCACGATGAAGATCATGTACGCGGACCACTGCACGCTGTAGACGCTCTGCGGCTGGACGAACAATGTGTTGATACACACGATGCCACCGGCTGCGCCGGCGCCCGCCGCCGCGACGACGTACATCAGCCGCTTGACCCGGCCAACCCGGATGCCCATCGCCTCGGCAGCCACCGCATCGTCGCGGATCGCACTGCACTGCAAACCGATCCTGGACCGGATGACCAGAAAGACCGCACCGACAGCGAGCACCGCCAGCAGCAGTGCCAGCCAGTAGGTGTAGGCCATCCGCACGTCTGGGTCGTACCCCGACAACGTCGACAGTGACGCACCGGTTCCGCTGCCCAGCGGGCCGATCTGCTGGGTGACCAGCATGACGATCTCGGCCAAGACCCAGGTGCCGATGGCAAAGTAGCCGCCGTGAAGCCGGAACACCGCGAACGACGCCAGCAGTGCGAACCCGCCAGCCACCAGGCCGGCGACCGGCACTGCCAGGAAGGCGTTCAGCCCGCCATGGACCGACAACGCGATGACGACGTACGCACCGATGCCCAGGAATGCCTGCTGCCCCACCGAGACCAACCCGCCGTACCCGGCCAGCAGGTTCCACATCGTGGCCAGCACGACCAGCACCATCAGGTCGACCAGGGTATGGGTGATGTCCGCGGTCACGACGTACGGCGCGAGCCAAAGCAGCACCACCGCAAGGCAGACGCTGAACAGCCCGGCCCGGGATCCGATGGTGGCACGTCGCACTCGGAAGGCGGGCGGGGATGACGAAGGCTTCGTCATGCCTGGACGCCTTTCACGCCGAGGATTCCCCGCGGGCGCAGGATGAGCACGGCAAGGAACACGAGGTGGCCGCTGAGCACCGAGTAAGCCGGCGAGACCTGCGCGCCGAGCGTCTGCGCCACACCGAGCACGACACCGCCCAGCAACGTGCCCCACACGTTGCCGATGCCGCCGATGACGACCGCTTCGAACGCGAAGATGAGCCTGCCGGGTCCGAGTGACGGGTCAAAGGTCGTGCGCATGCCCAGGAACACCCCGGCCAGTGCCAGCGTCCCGAACGCGATCGCCGTCGCCATCCCGTACACGTGCCGATTGTTGACGCCCATCAGCTGCGCGGCCTCCTGGTCGTCGCTCGTGGCCCGCATGACGCGACCGAACGCGGTTCGCGACAGGAACAGCCGCAGGCCCGCCAGGACGGCGACCGCGACGGCGAACGTCGTGAGGGTGAACCAGCCGACCGACACGTCGTGACTCAGCCGCAGGCTGGCGGTGCCGAAGGCGCCGATGTCCAGTGCCCGGCTGTCCGACGAGAACAGGTCGAGCAGCGTGTTCTGCAGCACGATCGACAGCCCGAAGGTCACCAGGAGCGGGGCCAGCACATCGGAGCCCTGGACGCGGTTCAGCACCAGTCGTTGGAGTGAATACCCGAAGGCCGCCAGAACGGGGATGGTCACCAGCAGCGCCAACCACGGGTTCATTGACATCGAATCGACTAGGGCGAACGCGATGAACGCTGCCAGGATGGACAGATCGCCGTGTGCCAGGTTGACGATGCGCATCACCCCGAACATGACCGAAAGGCCGGTGGCGAACAGCGCGTACAGCCCGCCGAGGAGCACCCCCTGTAGGAGCGCGTTGATCCAGGTCATTCGTCCACTCCAAAGTAGGCGGCGGCGACCGCTTCGCGGGTCAGGCCGGTAGCCGTGCCTTCCAGCGCGACCCGGCCCTCCAGCAGGCACTGGACCCGGTCCGCGACACGTAGCGCCTGACCGACGTCCTGCTCCACTACGAGCACGGTGGTGCCGGTCGCGGTGATCGCGGGCAGGGCGGCGTAGACCTGCTTGACCACAACTGGGGCCAGGCCGAGCGAGACCTCGTCCAGCAGCAGCAGGCGCGGGTTGCACATGAGTGCGCGGCCGATTGCCACCGCCTGCTGTTCTCCGCCGGACAGCGCGGACGCGGACCGGTGCCGCATTTCGGCCAGTCGCGGGAAGAGGTCGTAGACGGCGGTCAGGCTCCATCTGCCGGGACGCCGACGGTACGCGCCGATCTGCAGGTTCTCCTGCACGGTCAGGCTCGGAAACAGCCGCCTGCCCTCGGGGACCAGGGTGATGCCGAGCGGCTGGCGACGGTATGCGGGAAGCCCGGTCACGTCCTGCCCGACGAATCTGACGCTGCCCCGGGTGGGCCGCAGCAGCCCTGCGATCGTCCGCAGCAGGGTGGACTTGCCCGCACCGTTCGCGCCGATGACGGCGACCGTCTCGCCCTCACGTACCCGCAGACTCACACCGAACAAAGCCTGCACGTCACCGTATCGGGCCTCCACGTCCGACACCTCGAGGATCGTGGTCATGCGTCCAGCTCGGTGCCGAGGTACACGTCCTGCACCGCTTTGCTGGACATGACCTCGGCGGGGGTGCCGTAGACAAGCACCCGCCCGTACGTCAGGCACAACAGCCGGTCCACCACTTGCAGCAGCGCGTGCACGATGTGTTCGATCCAGATCACGGCGATACCCTCTGACCGCAGCTGCTGGACGGTGGCCACCAGGATCTTCAGTTCGGCGTCGGTGAGACCGCCGCCGATCTCGTCCAGCAGGACCAGTCGCGGTCCGGTGGCCAGCGCCCGAGCAAGTTCCAGCCGCTTGCGGTCCAGCAGTAGTAGGTTGCCGGCTCGTTCGTTGGCCACGCGACTGATGCCGGCCCGGTCCAGGGCGCGGACGGCTGCGGCGTGGGCGGCGTGGCTGCGCAGTCCGGCCCCGGCGGTCGCGGCCACCAGCACGTTCTCGAACACCGACATGCCGACGAACGGGCGTGGGATCTGATAGGTGCGTCCGATCCCGAGCCGGCATCGTTCGCTGGCAGGCAGCGCGGTCACGTCCTGGCCTTGGAAGTGCACGTTGCCCCGGTCGGCGGGAACCGTACCGCTCAGCAGGTTCAGCATGGTCGACTTGCCGGCGCCATTGGGTCCCACCACTCCCAGCGCGGCATCCGCGTCCAGGGTGAAACTGACGTCGTCGGTGACGACCAGCGAGCCGAACCGCTTGCCGAGACCGTCGACCTCCAGCAGCGGTCGTGTCACAGCATCGCCACCGTTCCGCCGGTGGGAATCTGCGGGGCCTGCGAGTTGCTCACGATCACCAGTTCGTGCGGATAACTGCTGCCCTTGCGCCACTGCCCGCCGACCAACGGTGTCTTGGCGACATTCGGGACCGGCCCCGCGGTCCAGTCCAGCGGGCCTACCACGGTCGAAAGCTGCATCGCCTTGAGCGCGTTGGCGATGCCGGTGCGGTCAGCGGTGTTGCCCGCTCTGGCGACAGCTTTCGCGGCCACCTCGAACAGTGCGTGCACGAAGCCGATCGGCTGCGTCCATTGCTTGCCGGTGCTCGCCGTGTACGCGTCGGCCAGCTGCCGCGCGGTCTGCCCGGTCAGCGAGCTGGTATAGGGGTGCGTCGGCGACCACCACACCTCTGTGCTCAGGTTATTGCCCAGGTCGCCGAGTGCCTCGATGGCCGAGGGGAACAGAAGGGCCTTCGCCATCGTCACCAGCTTCGGCCGGTATCCCTGCTGGGCCGCCTGCTTCCAGAAGTTGGTGAAGTCCGGCGGGATCATGACGCCCAGCAAGATCTGCGCGTTCGCGGCTTTGAATCTCGCGATCTGTGCCGAGAAGTCCTGCGTTCCGGTGGCGAACCGGCCCGGATCGTTGATGAGGAAGTTCTGCTTGGCGACTGCTGGCGGGAATCCAGTGGCCTTGTCACCCCATGCGTTGCCGTCCGCATCGTTGGGGAACAACCCGCCGGCCTGTCTGTTGGTGGGCAGCTTGCGCCACATGTCCAGGTACACCGCCTCGACGTCCTCCAGCCCCCAGAAGAAGTGGTAGGTCCACTGAAACGCGGTGGCGCCCGGTTTGCCACCCCGCCCGATGAACCAGGGCTGCCACGGCGCTACGGTCGAGATGCACGGCACGCCGTTGGCTTCGCACTGATCGGAGACCGGGTTGGTGATGTCCGGCGTGGACGACACCAAAACCAGATCGACCTTGTCTGAGAGGATGAGGTCACTGGTGACGGTGCTGGCGCGTTTGGAGTCCGATTGCGCGTCCTTCACCACGATCTCAACCTTGACGTCGGTGTCACCGACCCGCAGCCGGTGCTTGGCGAACCAGTCCTGGACCGCCTGGACGACAAATGTGTCGGCCTCACCGAACGGCGCGAGGCTTCCGGTCCGCGGGGTGACGTATCCGAGTTTCAGGGTGCCGCCGGAGCCGCCGCTATCGTTCTTCTTGATACCGGCGCTGCACGCCGTGAGGGCACCGGGGGTTGCCGCCGCCATGCCGACGACTCCGGCGGTACGCAGTAGCGTGCGGCGGCTCAGCAGCGAAACGGCTTCACTGTCCATCATCGTCTCCAGACGTCATTCGGGTGCCAACCGCGAGGATGCGGCCCAGCGCCACGGCGAGTGCGTGCTCAGGATCGGGTTGTACACCCGAACTGCGGAATCCCACGTAGTTGTCCGGCCGTAGCAACACGCAGCCGGCACTTTCCACCTCGCGCAGTGCCGCCCAGTCGCCGTACAGGTCCTCGTAGTCGCCGCCCGGTCCGATGGTCACCGCCACGATCTCGACGTCGAGAGCAGCGCCCACCACGCCTGCGGCGTGGATCCAGGGTTCGCCGCCGATCCCGGTCAGAAGCGCGAATCTGCCGCGGCCGCCGATATCCAGGGTGGATAACTGTGCGGTGCCGCGGCTCAACCACGCGTGCGGTAGCTTTGCGCCCGGCCAGGTGGTCGGATAGTGGTAGAGCTCATGGTCGCGCGGGTTGACCGGTACGGGTGTGCCGTCGGGCACCACCGCGCCGGACTGGTACCGCTGGTCGAGTTCGACGCCGTGGGTGTTGAACTCGTAGTTCTTGAAGTCGATCGCCTCGCGTAGCAGCTGCCGTTGCTTCTCCGCCTCCGCGCCGGGGAGCTTGCGTGCTGCCATGTTCAGCTGCATCTGTTCGGGGTCCTCGGTGGACAGCAGGCCCAGTGCCTCGAAGATCCGTCGGGTATCGCCGATGCTCTGGTTGGCGCGGGTGACGATCTGCCGGCCGACCGGTGCGCGCTCTGCCGAGTACGACTCGAGCAGTCCGGGGCCTGCTGTGCCGGACAGCACGAGCTTCAGCTTCCATGCGAGGTTGTACGCGTCCTGGATGGAAGTGTTGGAACCCAGTCCGTTGGACGGCGGGTGCCGGTGGACGGCGTCGCCGGCACAGAACACACGCCCGTTATGGTACTTCTCGGCGTAGAGATGGTTGACCGTCCACGCGGACGAGGACTTGATGGTGACCGGGATCGAGTCGTCGCCGATCAAGTGGTGGGCGATCCTCCGAGCGTAGTCCTCAGTGAGGTTCGGCGGCTCGCGGTCGATGTCGTAGCCCCAGACAACCAGCCACTCGTGCCAAGGGCGGACGCACCGGACCAGTCCCATGCCGATACCGCCCACGTCGGCGCCGGTCTGCAACACCCAGTACAAGGTGCTCGGCCGGTGGGCGACGTAGCGGGTCAGGTCGGCTTCAAAGACGATATTGACGCTGCCCGCGACACCCAT
>NZ_QHHV01000346.1:0-3483 GCF_003947245.1 Actinoplanes sp. ATCC 53533
TCGATCGCCACCGCGGAGCCCTTCTTGGCGTTTCCCTCGTTGTTGGTGAGCTGCTTCCAGGCCACTTCCTGCGCCTTGGGCTCGATCGACAGCACCACGTTGCCGCCGCCGGCCTTGTCACCGGTGAACATGGCGCTGACCCGGTCGGCGAAGAGCTTGTCGCTGGCGCCGGAGAGGAACTCGTTCTCGCTGCGCTCGATGCCGACCTCGGCGATGTTGACCGGCTTGTAGCCGACGATCGGCGCGTAGACCTGCCCGCCGGGATACTGCCGGAGGTACTTCAGGGTGTCGTCGGTCAGCTTGTTCTGGGCCAGCGGCTGACGCCCCGCCTCGATGACGCCGCGCGGCACTTCGTATTCGGCCACCCGGACGCGGCCGTTGTATTCGTTGGTGCGATATTCGTCGGCCTTGTAGCCCTGCACCCAGTTCAGGTTGGCGAAGAGCAGGCCGAACAGGACGAGGATGACCACGCCGGCCCTGCGCAGGGGTGCGTTCACGGCTTGATCACCTCCGTCATGGCGCCGTGCAGCTGGACGGGTGGTTGCTTCGGTCCACCGGACTGCGCCGGCCCCGCCGTCGCGGGTCTGCGGGCGGCATCGGAGATCCGCAGCAGCATCGCGATGAGCAGCCAGTTCGCCATGAGCGAGGAGCCGCCGGCGGACAGGAACGGCGTGGTCTGACCGGTCAGCGGGATCAGCCCGGTGATGCCACCAAGGATGACGAAGACCTGCAAGCCCAGGGTGAACGCGAGGCCGCCGGCGACCAGCTTGCCGAAGGAATCCCGGACCCCCAGGGCCGCGCGCAGGCCGCGCTCGACGATCAGCAGGTAGCAGACCAGCAGCGCGGAGAGGCCGAAGAGCCCGATCTCCTCGCCCATGCCGGCGAAGATGAAGTCGTTGCGCACCTCGGGCACGAAGCCGGGTGAGCCGGCGCCCGGGCCGGTGCCGAACAGGCCGCCGGTGCCGAGCCCGAGCAGGCCCTGGACCAGCTGATAGCTGCCGCCGAGGCGGTCGTAGTTTTCCGACGCGAACGGGTCGAGCCAGACCGTGGCCCGGTCGTAGAAGTTGGCGAACGGGCCGCCGATCGAGGCACCCAGCAGGTAGGCCAGGTAGACGCCG
Source organism: Actinoplanes sp. ATCC 53533 (assembly GCF_003947245.1). Lineage (NCBI taxonomy): Bacteria > Bacillati > Actinomycetota > Actinomycetes > Micromonosporales > Micromonosporaceae > Actinoplanes > Actinoplanes sp. ATCC 53533. Next base: position 1,119 of record NZ_QHHV01000346.1, read on the forward strand.
CCGAAGAACATCACCAGGCCGATGATCAGCCAGCTGACCCGCTCGGTGGCGACGTAGAGCGTCACCACGAACAGGCCGAAATAGAGCAGCGCCGTGCCGAGGTCCTTTTCGAAGACCAGGACCAGCAGGGAGAGCAGCCACACGGTGACGACCGGGCCGAGGTCGCGGCCGCGCGGGAAGTCGATGCCGAGGAACCGGCGGCTGGCCAGCGACAGCACCTCGCGCTTGCGGACCAGGTAGTAGGCGAAGAACGAGACCAGCGCCAGCTTGGCGAACTCGCCGGGCTGGATCGAGAACGCGCCCATCTTGATCCACAGCTTCGCGCCGTTGACCTCGGAGATGCTGGCCGGCAGGACCGCCGGGATCATCACCAGCACGATGCCGACCAGGCCCAGGGTGTACGCGTACCGCGAGACCGTCTTGTGGTCGCGGACCACCAGCAGCAGCACCGCGGCCAGCACCAGCGCCACCAGCGTCCAGGCGAGCTGACGGCCGCCCACCCCGGCGAAGATGCCCGGTTCGGGCTGCTTCAACGCGATGGACCTGGCCAGGTCCAGCCGGCGCAGGAAGCCGACGCCGAGGCCGTTGATCAGCGCCACCGTCGGGATCAGCACCGGGTCGGCGTACAGGGCGGTGAAGCGGACCACCAGGTGCAGGGCGACGAACAGGACGCTCAGCAACGCGGCGGGCACCCAGAACGTCGGCGTGATCTTGTCGAACTGGTTGGCCTCGACCGTGGCGCCGTACGCGGCCACCAGAATCATCGCCAGCGCGAGCAGGCCCAACTCCGCGTTGCGCCCAGTCTTCGTGCCCGGGACACGTGGCATCTCACCCGTGGTCGCGGGTGTGGGAGCCGGAACGGCGGGCGCGGTCAAGAAGGAGTCCCCAGACTTCGGTGAGCGGACGCTCAGTCGACGGGCCGGCACCCGACCGGGTCGACGACCGGCGGGGCAGACTCCGAGGGCTGGGCGTCCGGCGTGGTGGCCGGCGTGGTGGCCGGCGCCGACGAGGAGATGAGCGGGCCGGAAGACGCGATCGTCCCGGTCGCGGACGGCTTGCCGGACGGGTTCACCGGCTCCGACACCGTCGGCGCGGCGCTGCCGGCCACGCAGATCGGCTTCAGGTTGGGGTTGGACGGCTGGTCGCTGGTCAGCTCCTGCAGCATCCGCTGGGCGTCGGGCTGGCTGTCGGCGTGGATGCCCTGCTTGACCCGCTCCTGAGCGACCGAGGTGAGGTCGTCCAGGCGCGCCTCGCTGGTCGCGTTGACGCTGGAGAGGTCAAGGCCGGCGATCTGGCCGGGCACGCCGCGGAATATCGCTAGCTGGCCCTGCTCGGTGGCGCCGACGTAATACTGCTTCTGGGTGTATTGCCAGCCCAGGTAGAGCCCGCCGCCGAGGATGCCGAGCAGCAGGCACAGCAACAGGCTGGTGCGCACCGGGTGCCGTTTGGGCTGCTCCGACTCGTCCCGGTCGTAGACCGCGCCCTCGGGCTGCGGGGGCCGCGGCTTCTGCAGCGCCGCTGCCCGGGCCGCCGCGCTCGAGGCGTCGGCGACTGTGGAGTTGCCGCGATCGCGGGCGGCCGCGCCGCCGACGATCGGAGACTGCTCCATGATGTCGGCGTCGGTCGCGTCGGCGACCACCACCGTGATGTTGTCCGGGCCGCCGCCGCGCAACGCCAGCTGCACGAGACGCTCGCAGCACGCCTGCGCGTCCTGGATGTCGCGCATGCTCTCGCCGATGGTCTCGGCGCTGACGACGCCGGAGAGGCCGTCGCTGCAGATGAGGTAGCGGTCGCCCTTGAGGACCTGGCGGACTGAATACTCCGGGTCGATGTCACGGCCGTCGAGCGCGCGGGTGAGCAGCGACCGCTGCGGGTGGCTGCTCGCCTCCTCCGGGCTGATCCGGCCCTCGTCCACCAGCATCTGAACGTACGTGTCGTCCTTGGTGATCTGGGCGAACTCACCCTGGCGCAGCATGTAGGCGCGCGAGTCGCCGATGTGCACCATGCCGATCTTGCTGCCGGAGAAGAGCACCGCGGTCAGCGTCGTGCCCATCCCCTCCAGATGCGGGTTGGCGTCGACGGTGTCGCGCAGGGTCTGGTTGGCGGTGCCCACGGCGTGGCGGAGGGCGTCGACCAGCGCATCGCCGGGGACGTCCTCGTCGAGCGGAGCCATGGCCGCGATGACGATGTTGCTGGCGACGTCACCGGCGGCCATGCCACCCATGCCGTCGGCGACGGCAAGGAGCCGCGGTCCGGCGTAGACGGAGTCTTGATTTCCGTCTCGGATCAGACCGCGGTCGCTCTGGGCGGCGTAACGCAGGGTCAGGGTCATGGCCGTAACTCGAGTGAAGTGCGGCCGATCCGG
>NZ_QHHV01000347.1:0-2434 GCF_003947245.1 Actinoplanes sp. ATCC 53533
ACTCCGGCACCGTCGGCTACGAGTGGGACGACTCCGGCAACCGGACCAAGGCCGGGGCGAAGACGGCCACGTACGACGAGCGCAACCGGCTGCTCAGCGACAGCGACTACACGTACGCGTACACGCCGCGCGGGACGATGACGACCCGGACCAGTTCCGGGCTCGCCGAGACGTACTCCTTCGACGCGTTCGACCGCCTGGTCAGCGCGGAGGGCCAGGCGTACGTCTACGACGGGCTCAACCGGGTGGTCAACCGGGCGGGCAAGGGCTTCGTGTACGCCGGGTTCGAACCGGACCCGGTGAACGACGGCTCCGAGCAGTTCGCCCGCGGCCCGTCCGGTGAGCTGCTCGCGGTCGAGGACAGCGAGAACAACACCCGGATCACGGTCTCCGACGAGCACGACGACGTGGTCGCCTCGTTCGACTCGGCCGGCGACCTGTCGGCGCTCGCGGCATCCACCGCGTACGACCCCCACGGCCAGCGGATCGCCCAGGCGGGCGAGCAGTCCAACGTGGGCTACCAGGGCGACTGGACCGACCCGGCCACCGGGCAGGTCAACATGGGCGCCCGCTGGTACGAGCCCGGCACCGGCACCTTCACCTCACGCGACACGGTGAACTACTCGCAGGGCGACTCGATCCTGGCGAACAAGTACACCTACGGCGCCGGCGACCCGATGTCGAACAACGACCCGACCGGTAACTGGCCGTCCTGCGGCTGGTGCAAGAAGGCCGCCAGCAAGGCGTGGAACTACACCACCCAAGCGGCCAGCACGGCGTGGAACTACACCACCCGCGTGGTCAGCAATGCCGGTTCCTGGCTGGCCAACCAGGCCCGGGCCGCCTGGTCCTACGTCAAGAGCGCCGGCTCGGCGTTCCTCAACAAGGTGACCTCGGGTCTGCGCGCCGCGGGCAACGCGATCCGCTCCGCCTACGACCGCCACGTCCAGCCGGCGCTGAAACGGGCCCAGAACTACGCCGCGCAAAAGGCAGCCGAGATCCATCGAGCGGCGGTCGCGGTTCAGGCCAGAGCCAAGTCAGCGATCAGCACCGCGGCGAAGAGCGTCTCCCTCAAGCGCCTCGGCGCGGCGGTGCGGGCCTCGCTCGGCTCCATGCAGTTGACCATCTCCGGGGCCATGCCCGCCAAGCTGGTGCAGAGCTTCAACTCGGTCGTACAGGACATGAGCAGCGCAGCCGACGCCCTCTACAAGAACGCGACAGCCGCGGGCAACGCGATGATCAGCGGCTTCGAGGCCGCGGGCCAATGGGTCGTCGACAACAAAGCGATGATCATCGGCAACGTCGCAGGCGCGGTGGTCGGCCTCGGCTGCGGCATCGCAATCGGCGTAACCGGCGTCGGCGCGATCGCCTGCGCGGCCGCGGGCGGCGCGGTCGCCTCGCTGGTCACCGACGCGATCGAGGGCGGCAAGGGCTGGAAGGAGATGGCCGCGAACGCGGTCCTGGGCGGCACTATCGGCGCGGTCATGGGGCCGTTGTCGACGGTCGGCGGCTCGGCGGTCACCGGCGCGGTGCGCGGCCTGATCAGCGGCGGCGTGCGCAGGGCGGTCAGCGCGGGCAGCACGGCGGCGGCGACAACTTTCAAGTCCTTCGGCAGCACCCAGGTTGGTGGCCTGGTCGGTAAGGCGCTGGCCAACCGGGGCGCAAGCTCCGCCGGCCGCGAAGCCGTCGAGTCTGCCGGTGCTTCGTGCGCGCGGCAGCAGGCGCCGAACAGTTTCGCCCCGGGCACCGCTGTTCTCATGGCAGATGGAACCAGGAAGAAGATCGAGGACGTCAAGCTCGGCGACCTGGTGCTCGCCACGGACCCGACCACCGGTAAGACGGAAAAGCGCAAGGTGACCGCACTGATCACCGCCGTCGGCGAGAAACCGATGGTCGAGCTCACCGTCGACACCGACGGCAAGAAGGGCAACGAGACCGCCTTCGTCACCGCGACTAATGGACACCCGTTCTGGGCGCCCGACCTGAACAAGTGGGTGAACGCAGGCGAGCTTACGTCCGGCGCGATGCTGAAGACCGGTGCGGGCACACACGTCCAGATCACTGCAGTCAAGAAGTGGACCGCCCAGACGCAGCGGGTCCACAACCTCACAGTCGACGGCCTCCACACGTACTACGTCGCCGCTGGGGATGCATCGGTTCTCACCCACAATTGCGGTAAGAGTAGTACGGGCGGAGTCGATTACGTTGACACGGATGGCTGTAGCAATGTTTGCATGGGCGTGAATCCACATTCTGATGACCTTGCATCCGCTGTCGGTGGGCACACATTTAATGGACCGGCATGGTCTGGGACAAATACCGCGAGTGGTAGGCCGCTGTGGATGGAAGGCATCAGTACGGTCGCACGCAGCGGCAATATCAGAATCTCATTCTCATTGGATGGGCTTTTTGGTGCCGGTGGCAGGACTGTTGC
>NZ_QHHV01000348.1:0-9052 GCF_003947245.1 Actinoplanes sp. ATCC 53533
CAGGTAGAACGGGTTGATGGCCAACGGCAGGATCAGTGCCCAGTAGCTGTCGAGCAGCCCCAGGTTCCGCACCACGAGGTAGGTCGGGATCATGCCGCCGCTGAAGACCAGCGTGAAGATGACCACGTTGAGGGCCAGCGTCCGGCCGGGCAGGTTCCGCTTCGAAAGCGGGTAGGCCATGGTGAGCGTCAGCATCACCTGGACCAGCGTGCCGACCGCCGTCACCCCGACGGTGGTGAGCAGCGCGCGGATGAAGACGTCGGTGGAGAACATGTAGTCGTACGCGTCCGTGACGAAGTTTCGCGGCCAGAGGAAGAACGGCCGCGAGTCGATCTCGGACTCGGTGGCGAACGATCCCGCGAGAACGTAGAGCAGCGGCAGCACGGTGACGGCCGCGAGCGCCAGCAGCACGACGACGTTCAGGACGTCGAAGACCCGGCTGCCGACGGAGTCGTAGTGCCGGACCGAGCCGCTTTTGCCTGGCGTGGTGTCCGCGGCGCTATCCAGTGCCATGTCCGGCGCCCCCATCAGAACAGTCCACGCTGGCCGAGCCGCTTGGCCAGCCAGTTCGAGCCGAAGATCAACATCAGGCCCACCACGCCCTTGAACATGCCGACCGCGGTGGAGTAGCTGAAGGCGCCCTGGGTGATGCCGACGTAGTACACGAAGGTGTCGAAGACGTCGGCGGTCGAACGGTTCAGCGACGTCGTCATCAGCCAGATCTGTTCGAATCCGGTGTCCAGCAGGTGACCCGAGGTCAGGATGGCCATCACCACGATCGCCGGCCGGATTCCCGGCAGCGTGATGTGCCAGAACTGGCGCCAGCGCCCGGCACCGTCGACCCGCGCCGCCTCGTAGAGCTGGGTGTCCACCCCCGCCAGGGCGGCCAGGTAGATGATCGTTCCCCAGCCGGTCTGCTTCCACAGCGACTGCAAGATGATGATCGGCCGGAACCACTCCTCCTGGGCCACGTAGTCCGTCTGCCGTCCGCCGACGATGTCGTGGATGAAGGTGGCCAGGACGCCGAAGTCCGCCGAGAACAGCAGGTAGGTCAGCGACGCCACGATGGTCCACGACAGGAAGTGCGGGATGTAGATCAGCGACTGGACCGAGCGTTTCACCACGTTGAGCCGCAGCTCGTTGAGCAGCAGCGCGACCACGATCGGCGCCGGAAAGACGAACAGCACCGTGAGCAGCGCCAGGATCAGCGTGTTGACCATCAGCCGGCCGAAGTCGGGGCCGGTGAAAAGCTCCTCGAAATGCTTGAGGCCGACCCACGGACTACCCGAATACCCGAGGAACGGCACGTAGTCCTTGAAAGCGATGCTCAGGCCGTACATCGGGAAGTACCGGAACAGCGCGAAGTACGCCAGGCCGGGGATCAGCATGAGGTACAACCAGCGGTACCTCAGCAGCCGCGCGAGCCGCCGGGCCGGCTGCCCCGGCGAGGGTGGTTCGGCCGGTCCTCCGCTGGTCTTCGGTCGCTCCGGCGCCACGCCGGGAACCAGATCGTTGGCCACGACGTCACTTGCCGAGCTTGGCGACCAGCTCGTTGGTCTCTTTCGCCACCTCGGTGCCGCCGCTGTCGTACCAGCGCTTGACCTCGGCCCGCAGCTGATCCTCGGAGATCGCGCCGGACAGGTACTTGATCCGCGCGTCGCTGACGATCGGGTCCAGCGTCTGTCCCTTCTGGATGTAGGCGTCCGAGACGACCGGGAGCGCCGGGTTGAACACCGCCGTCTTCAGGTCCTCTTCCATCAGCGGGGTCCGCTGGTCGAACAGCTTCTGCTGCACGTCGTCGCCGTACTTGGTGGAATACTGGCCGACTCCGACACTGGCCCGGGTGCCCAGCTGGATGAAGGCCTTGTCCACGTCGTTCTGCAGGATCTTGATCTTGGCGTCTTCCTGGTTGATCAGGGCGGCCTTTCCGTCCACCAGCTGGAAGTTGCGCCCCTCGATGCCATTGCTCAGCAGCACCGAGCCTTCTTTCGACTGCAGCTTGTCCAGGGTGGTGAGGACCTGGTCCAGCTGCTTGTCCGTGCGCACCCGCTGCTTGGAGATGGCGATGACGCCGTTGTAACCGGGGAACGGTTGCGAGAACTTCTGGCCGTCGGACCGGGTCAGGTTGCCCACCATGACCACCTTGTCGAAGTCCTTCGGGTCCTTCTGCTTGAACTTGAAGGCCAGGTCGGTGCCGCGGGTGTTCTGGTCGATGATGATGCCGCCCTTGCCCTGGATGAACGGGTCGGTCCAGTTGGCGGCGTCCAGGGTGGCGAAGTCCTTGTTCACCAGCCCTTCGTCGACCCACTTCTTCAGCCACCGGTTGGCGGTGTAGAACTCCTCGGTGTCAAAGGCGGGCACCAGCTTGCCGTTGCGTTCGCCCCAGCCGTTGGGCACGCCGAACCACGTCTCGATCACGTTGTACGGGCTGTCGCTGGTGAAGATGGGAGTGGGCCACTTCGGGTTGATGAGCCCGTAGGTGTCCTTCTTGCCGTTGCCGTCCGGGTCCCGCTCGGTGAACGCCTTGGCGACGTTGTACAGGTCGTCCACCGTCTTCGGCGGCTGCAGACCGAGCTTCGCCAGCCAGTCCTTGCGCAGCACCACGGACGACCGCAGCTGCGGCCGGACCCGGTAGATCCCGTACGCCTTGCCGTTGATCGTCGCGTTGCGTCCGGTCCGCTCGTCGGCCGCCTTGAGGTTCGGATACTTGTCCAGCTTGCCGGTGAGCTCCCAGAAGGCACCGGCCTTGGCGGCCTGGACGAAGGACGGGCTCTTGTCGCCCTGGATGACCATCACGTCGGGAATGTTGTTCGACGCCAGCGTGACGTTGGCCTTGTCGCCGTAGTCCGCGTTGGGCACCCAGGCGATGTCGAGCTTCGTGCCGATCAGCTTCTCGATGGCCTGTTGCAGCTCGCCGTTCGAGTCGGGTGCGGTGCCGAACAGCGGCGCCATCACAGTGATCTTGTCAATCGCCTGATCGCTCGCGTCGTCGCCACAAGCCGAGGCGGCCAGGGCGGCGGTCACGGCGAGCACGGCGGCCAAGGGCCGGCGTCCGCGGATGTGGATGGTCATGAGATGCCTTTCGTCTTTATGCGCGCCTCGTTCTCGGCGAAGAGGCGCAGACAGAGCCAGGTGTCCAGTTGGATCCACCCACCGACGGCCACCACCGCCAGGAAGGGGTACAGCGCGACGGCGTATCCGATCGCGACGAGGACGAACAGCAGCAGGACGGATGCGGCCGGGCGGGTGAGGGCGAACAGCGAGGCCTTGGGCAGGTAGTCGCGTGTCCGCAGGTCGTAATGCACGGCCATGGGCAGCAGGTGGGCCGCGATCACGGCCAGGGCGACCAGCGCCACGGCGGTGGTCAGCCGCGGAGCCGAAGCCGCTGAGCCCATGGACGCGAAGTAGAAGTAGTTCGTGATCAAGAGGGCGGCCACGCCGGCGAGCGGGAGGACCAGCACGTTGCCACGGCCGAACTCACGCCGGTACGCGGCGACGAAGGCAGGCCAGAGGGAAAACGATTCACCGGAGGCGTGCCGGCGGGCCACGGTGTACGCCGCGACGGTCGCCGGACCGACTCCCAGGATCACCCCGCCGGCCAGCGTGAAGATCATCCAAAGCAGATTGAGCTTGGCCGCCCAGAACACCTCGTCGGCTGCGTCGTGCAGGCCTATCGACCAAGCCCGCGAGGTCATCGCGGATTGACTCGTCGTTGCACGTGGATACCTACCCTGTGACGGTGTGGTTACGGCATTGACGACGGTAAACTTGAATCGTCTCAAAGTCAACGACAGGAAAGGGCTTTCCCGCTGGTCGAGCCGGGGCCTGCGCGGGCCGTATCAGCGCTCGGTGACGCGCAGGTTCGCGTACTCGCCGATCATCGGCGCCATCTGCCGAAACCCGATCCTGCCGCCGGGAAGCGGCTCGTCGTCCCGCCATCGAAAGGACAACAGATCCGCGATCTCGAAGGTGATGACTCCATCATGGACAGTCAGGCGCATCGGGTACGGGCCCTGGGCGTCCAGCACCGCCGGCAACGGATCGGCTCCCTGCGCCACCAGGTGGAAGCCGTAGCTCTTGCGCAGGTTGCAGGTGTGCAGTTGCCGCTCCGACGGCCACATCCGGCGGAAGTACGACACGTGGTACGCATTCAGGTCACCGTGGTGGTACTGCTCGTACGGCCCGGTCCGGGGTGCCAGCTCGAAGAGATCCTCACCTCGCCGCCCGCGCGCGTGGAAGAACAGGATGCACAGGCCCGGCTCCCGGATCGGCCAGAAGTCCCACTCCACCGTGAGGTCCGGGCCGAAGTCCGCCGGGCACCACAACACGACGTTGGCGTCCTGACCATCCTCCGGCGGACGCAGGCTCTCCAACCGCAGACGCCCTCGCGGGAACGACACGGCGCCGTCGCCTTCGAGCCGGAACCCTTCGAGGTCGTCGGGCGCACTCAAGGGATTGTGGTACGGCATCGGCGGAGCTCCTCACGAGTGTCCGGGACGGGATTCGAACTCGGCTCATCCTGACCGACTGCCGGGCCTTGGTGTTATAGCTTCTTCTTCGTCGGCCCCGGTGAGTGGAGGTCGCTCAGCCTTCAGCCGAGGGAGGCCCATGGCGCCGGACGACGTTCCCGGGGCTCGGATCCGCCCTGATCGCCTCACCACTGCCGCCGTCCTCGGCGGCCTGCGGCAGCGCAGTGGTGCTCGCGACCCACGACGCGAGGGCGGTCGCGGCGGCCGACACCGTGGTGAGCCTGCGCCACGGCGTGCTGTCCGGCGAGCACGACAACGGACAGGTCCGTACCGCGACGATCGACGGCTTCGGCCGGCTGCAGCTGCCCGAGGAGGCGTTGTTGTTGTTCCCGGACGGCCGCGCGGTGGTCACCGTGGCCGATGGACACGTCGAACTGCACCGGCCGGAGTAGCCATGCCCTTGGTAGAGATGCGCGACGTCAGCCACACCCGCGGATCCGGGGCGGCGGCCACGCGGGTGCTGCAGGAGATCGACCTGTCGCTGTCCTCGGCGACCCTGGTCGTCCTCGCCGGACGGTCCGGCTCCGGCAAATCGACCCTCTGCCACCTGGTCGCCGGGGTCATGGCGCCCACCACCGGACAGGTGCTGGTGGCGGACCGGCCGGCCTACCCGGCCAAGGACTGGGCCAGCGTGTCGTTACTCCCGCAACGGCTGACGCTGGACCCGGAACTCACCGTGGCCGAGAACGTCCTGCTTCCCGCCGGGCTGCGCGGCCGCCCGCCCGCGACAGAACTGCTCGACCGGCTCGGGCTCGCCGCCATCGCCGCCCGCCCGGCGCGGGACACCTCCCTCGGCGAACAGCAACGCACCGCCCTCGCCCGCGCGCTGGTGCTGAACCCCGCCGTGGCTGTGCTCGACGAACCGACCGCACACCAGGACGACGACCACGTCCACCTGATCCTCGAGGCGCTCGATGCGGTGGTGCGCTCCGGCACGCTCGCGCTCGTGGCGACCCACGATCAACGGGTCATCGACGCCGCCGGCACCGTCGTCCGCATGCACTCGGGACGCATCGATCCCGGATCCTGAATCGTCACCACCGCACGGGCACCTCCCGCAACCCGCCGACGGCGAGGCCCTCCACCCGGTTCAACTCGTCCGGGGCGACCGCGAGTTCGAGGGTGGGCAGCCGGCGCAGCAGCACCTCCAGCACAACCTGAAGTTCGGTGCGGGCCAACGACTGGCCGATGCACGAATGCGGACCGACGCCGAAGGACAAGTGCGGGTTGGGGGTCCGGGACAGGTCCATCGTGTCGGCGTTGGGATAGACGGTCTCGTCCCGGTTGGCCGCGCCCATCGAGCACATCACGGTGGTGCCGGTCGGCAGCCGCTCCCCGGCGACCTCCAGGTCCTTGGTCAGGTAGCGCACCATGCCGAGGCCCGGGTTGGCATCGATCCGCAGCGCCTCCTCCACCGCGCCGCGCACCAGCGACCGGTCGGCCACCAGCGCCTCCCACTGACGCCGGTCGGCCAGCAGCATCGCCACCATCTTGCCGATCATGTTCGCCGTGGTCTCATGCCCGGCGACCAGCAGCCCCTGGCCGGTGTACACCAACACCAGGTCGGGGAGCCCGCCGCCACCGGCATCGCTGGTGGTGATCAGATCGCTCAGCAGATCGTCACCCGGCTCGGCACGCTTGGCCTGGACGTGGGCGGTCATGTACGACAGGAACTCGGCGGCCGACGTCTCCATCTGCGCCTGCGTATACCTGGTCAGGCTGAGCATGGTGTCCGACCAGTAGGCGAACTTGTCCCGATCGGAATCGGGAACGCCGAGCATGTCGCAGATGACCCAGACCGGCAGCGGAAAGCCCAGGCCCGCCTTGAGATCGGCGGGCTGGCCGCGCTTGACCATGTCGTCGATCAGCAGGTCGGCCATCGCCTCGATGCGCGGTTGGAGCATCCTCATCCGCTTGACCGTGAACCACTTGGTGATCATCCGCCGCCACCGCTGATGCGCCTCGCCATCCTGCGGCATCGCCTGCGCCATGTCACTGTTGAACAGCCCACCGGACTCGGTGTCGGCAACCCGCGCGCTGTCCGCGGTCGCGCGGGGAAACCGCGGATCGGCAAGCACCTGCTTCACATCCGCGTACCGGGTGACCAACCTCGCGGAGTCCCCACTGGGCAACGTGATGTGCGCGACCGGGCATTTCTCCCGCAGATCCGCCCACTCTGTCGGCGGATCCAGCGGCGTGGGGCTGGTGAAGGGGAAGCTCAGCGCCTTGGCCTCATCCATCAGAACCCTCCTCAAACCGGAATTCGTCAATAGTCAACTGTCAATGCAACCATTAAGTCAAGTGCCTTAATAGCTTCCGTACGTTCGCGGGTCAGGACGTCAGGGGGCCAGGGAGGTGATCAGGCGTTCGGTGATGCCGGCCGGCCAGGGGAAGGCCTCGGTGACAGCGCGCTGGTGGGCCAGGCCGGGTAGGCCCAGCCACAGGACGATGGCGTCGGCGACGGTGCGGCAGGGATGCGACGCCGTTCGACCTCGCCGCGATCAAGAAGGCCGACCCTCGACTTGGGGCCGCCTATTCGTAGACGGTTTCGAGGCCGCGGTGCACATGGACCAGGTCGGCCAGGAAGGCGCGGGTCTCGGGGTCCGCAGCGTAGAGGATGGTGCCGCGCATCCCCCGGGTCATCAGGACCTTGTAGGTGTTTCGGATGAGACGGTCGGCTTCGGAATCGCTGACGGTCTTGCGGCTCCGGAAGTTCGGGTCCTTGAACTCGTCGCGATTGGTGACGAGCCGTCCGTCCCGTGCGACGAGGTCCGGGCCGACGATGACGCCCGACCACTCGTACTCGAAGCCCTGCGCCGTGTACACGCATCCGACCTGACCGAAGCCGTTCGGGTCGGTCGCCCAGAAAGGGCTTCCCGGCGCGTCGCCGACACTGCGGTCACTCTTGACGTTCCACGGCCGTGACCACCCGCCAACCTTCACGTCGTCGACCAGTGTGCCGTCGGATCGTGGGTCGCTCCAGGGCCAGCAGTAGCCGGCGGTCATCCGGGCGGTCTCGCCGGCTGCCTGCTTCGTCGCGAGGAAGGACTCCATCTCCTCGGGCGTTTCGGCGATTCGCAGGTCGAAGCGGCCATCGCCGACCCAAGTGGTCGGCTTTCCGCCCCCAAGACCCAAGAGGCTCAGCACCCATTGCTCATAGGCCTCGCTGCCGCCACAGCGGAACTGGTCGTGCAGCGACACCACATCGATCTCGAGGTTCAGTCTCTTCGCGTACGCCGTGATGATGTCGACGTTGCCGAGTTCTCCGGGCTTGACCACCTGATGTTCGTCGAGCAGGAACACCGGGACCCGCGCCGCGGCGAGCAGTTCCTCGAGTTGCGCCCGCGCGCCTTGGCGTTGGGCGGAGCGGGTGAACCGGTTGACCGAGGTCTCCCGGATTCGGTGCGCTTCGTCGCAGATGAGCACGTCGATGCCGTTGCGGTCGGCGGTCATGAAGCTGTTGAAGTAAAGGAACATGTTCTTCAGTCGGGGCGAACCCTTGCCCGCGTATCGGCGCAGAGTCTGCGTGAACGACTTGGAACCGGTGGCGTGCAGCGCCGACCGGCCTTGCCGGGCGAGCTCGCCGAGCAGGCTCAGCGCGATGACGCTCTTGCCGCTGCCCGGTCCGCCGGACACCACCACGACGCTCTTGTGGTCCGCTGCACGGGCGCGTTCCACAGCGTGCAGGACCAATTCGTACGCCACGCGCTGCTCGTCCAGCAAGGTGAAGTGCGAGCGTTCTTTCAGCTCGCGGGCCGCGTAGGTGAGCAGGTGCCGGCTGGGTCGCACGGTGCTGTTCAGGAATCGGTCCGCTGCGAGGGCGCCCGGTTTGTCGGCGGCAAGCGAGGCGCACAGGTATTCGAGGAAGTCGCCGCGGCGTTGCTTGTTGAAGATCCGGCTCTGTTCGGTGGCGGGGCGTTCGAAGAGTTCAGCAATGTCTCTGTCGACCGCGTTGTGCAGGTACACGGCACCCCGGACGGTGTTTCTGTGCTCGGCGAGCAGGCCGAGGAAATCGGTGAGGTACTGGCAATAGTCGCCGACCTGGATGGCGGGGTGCAGCCGCGGTCCGGAGACGTGTTCGACGTCAACCAGTGTGTCGGAATCCTCGTAGCGGACGGCATATGACCACTGCTTGAGTTCGATGACGACGAACGAGTCCTCGCCCGTCTCCGGGTGGACTCCGGCGAGCACTGCGTCGATACGCCGGCTGGTGAGCGGCAACTGGTACTCGACCAAGACCTCGACGTCGTGAAGGCCCGCATCGGCGAGATCCTGGGCGAGCACGGACAGGCTACGCGACCACGACTTGCGCTCTGCCGGACTCACGCCGTGCCCGCTCATCCAAACCTGCTCGGCCACGCGGTCAGCCAGGCTGCCCTCCATGGCAAGACGAAGAAGACCGGCCGCGGACACGCGGAATGCCGACATGAACTGTTGCCCCCGAGCAGCACGAATTGATCGTGCGGATGGGAGGCATATCCAGGTACGGGAAGCCTGTCGGACCGCATACGGACAACGCAGAC
>NZ_QHHV01000349.1:0-8015 GCF_003947245.1 Actinoplanes sp. ATCC 53533
GATGGCGGCCCGTAACATCACCATACCGAAAGGTGCGATCTTCCACTCTGATCGCGGCAGCCAATACATGTCGCACGAGTATCGCCGGACGCTGAAGAAACTCGGTCTGCGGTCCTCGGTCGGCCGTACGGGGGTCTGCTGGGACAACGCCCTAGCAGAATCGTTCAATGCCAGCCTGAAAAATGAGATGGTCAACCGGACCGTCTTCCCGACGAAAGCCCACGCACGAGACGCTATTGTGCGCTATGTCGAACTGTACTACAATCGCCAAAGGATCCACTCGGCGCTCGGCTATAAGACGCCGTACGAAATTCTCAGCGGACGCACGGACAACACATTAGCGGCGTGAAAACACGCTAAAAGCACTGTCCGGAAAACGCGCGGCAGCCCACCGGGCTGGCTTTGGAGGTCTCCACCAGCACCGCTTGTAGGTCAGTGCTGACGCCACCCGGACCAGGAGGGCACCCTAGTGTTGGTGGGAGTTGACACCACCCCGGGCGGGCGCGCAAGCGGAGCTCGTAGTGCAGGCCAAGTGGCGGGAGCACCCCAATCGGGACGCCCCCGAGCACGTCCGCGATCAGGCCGAACTGTGGGCGGGACACGCACGCACCGAACTGGAGTGGGCGAAGAGCCTGAGCAAACGACTGTCTGAGGGCGCCTACACCATGGCCGACGATCCGGGTTCGTGGCGAACGGTCCCCGGTCACCTCAAGATGCGCTTCTAATCAAACTTGACTAGACGTTTCCTCCTCGCGTACTCTGGCCGAGTAGTCAAACTGGACTAGTCTCTACCAATCCGTTCGCAACACCGAGAGAAGGAATCGAACCCATGGGAGAGTTCGCGATCGAGACGAGGGGGTTAAGCGGAGGTGGGCGCGTGTCGGCGACGAAGCTCCTGGTACTCGGTATCGTGCACCTCTCCGGCGGCGCGCATGGCTACCAGGTGCGGTCCGAACTGCAGAGCTGGGGTGCGGAGAGTTGGGCCAAGATCAAGCCCGGCTCGATTTATCACGCGCTGAAGAAGGCGGCGGCTGATGGCCTCCTCACCGAACACGCCGAGCCGGGCAACTCTGGGCCGGAGCGCGTTCTGTACCGCGCGACAGCTCGGGGACGTGACGAGATGGTCGAACTGGTCCGCGACGGTCTGCGGCGCACCCACGACGCGGACATGCTCAACGCGTCCATCGCCATGTTGCCCATGCTGACCAGGACAGATGCCATCGCGCAGGTTAACGAGCGGGTCGCGCGCCTGGAAGCGGAGCTCGTAGTGCAGGCCAAGTGGCGGGAGCACCCCAATCGGGACGCCCCCGAGCACGTCCGCGATCAGGCCGAACTGTGGGCGGGACACGCACGCACCGAACTGGAGTGGGCGAAGAGCCTGAGCAAACGACTGTCTGAGGGCGCCTACACCATGGCCGACGATCCGGGTTCGTGGCGAACGGTCCCCGGTCACCTCAAGGTGCGCTTCTAATCAAACTTGACTAGACGTTTCCTCCTCGCGTGCTCTGGCCAAGTAGTCAAACTTGACTAGCTCAACCAAATCCGTTCGCAACACCGAGAGAAGGAATCGAACCCATGGGAAAGTTCGCGATCGAGACGAGAGGGTTGAAGAAGAGCTTCGGCACGACCCACGCGGTCGCCGGTGTGGACCTGGCCGTGAGCGCCGGGGGCGTGTACGGCGTGCTCGGTCCGAACGGGGCGGGCAAGACCACCACGATCCGCATGCTGGCCACGCTCCTGCGCCCCGACGCCGGAGAGGCGCAAGTGCTCGGCTACGACGTCGTGCGTGACGCCCAGGCGGTGCGGAGCAGGGTGGGCCTCACCGGGCAGTTCGCGTCGGTCGACGAGGACCTCACCGGGGTGGAGAACCTGTTGCTGCTCGCCAGGCTGCTCGGCTACTCACGCCGCCGAGGCAGGCAGCGGGCGACCGACCTGCTCGACGCGTTCGGTCTTGCCGAGGCGGCCGACCGGCAGGTGAAGAAGTACTCCGGCGGGATGCGCCGGCGCATCGACATCGCGGCGAGCCTGGTCGTCACCCCCGAACTGATCTTCCTCGACGAGCCCACGACCGGGCTCGACCCGCGCAGCAGGAACCAGGTCTGGGAAATCGTCAGGGGCATGGTCGCCGAGGGCGCCACCGTGTTGCTGACCACGCAGTACCTCGACGAGGCCGACCAGCTTGCCGACCGGATAGCGGTGATCGACCACGGGAAGGTGATCGCCGAGGGCTCGAGCGGCGAGCTCAAGGCATCGGTCGGCGCCGGCTCGCTGCACGTACGGCTACGTGCGCCCGAGCAGCGGGCCGAGGCCGAACGGGTCCTCGCCGGCGTCCTCGAGGTGCCGGCCGAGCCGTCCGCCGACCCGGCCGCGCTGTCCGCGCGGATCTCCGACCCCGAGCGGGTCGCCCGCGCCCTGGCCGAGCTGTCCCGCTGCGGCATCGACGTCACCGAGTTCGCGCTCGGTCAGCCGAGCCTGGACGAGGTGTTCCTCACCCTGACCGGACACGCCGCCGAGGAGACACCCGAGGAGGATGCCGCATGAATGCCACGACCGCGGAGCAGGCGTCGGCGCCGGTCACCGAGGATGCGCTGCGCAGTGTGCTGTTGGCCGGTGAGCGGCCGTCTCGCCCCGGCCCGGTGCTCACCTCGTTGACGTTCGGCTGGCGGGCGCTGCTGAAGATCAAACACGTGCCCGAGCAACTCGTCGACGTGACCCTGTTCCCGATCATGTTCACGCTGATGTTCACCTACCTGTTCGGCGGCGCGCTCGCCGGGTCGACACAGGAATACCTGCAGTTCCTGCTGCCCGGCATCCTGGTGCAGGCGAACGTCATGATCACCATGAACACCGGCATTACGCTGAACACCGACATTCAAAAGGGCGTTTTCGACAGGTTCGGGTCGCTCCCGGTGTGGCGACCGTCGCCGCTGGTCGGCGCCCTGCTCGGCGATCTGGTGCGCTACTCGATCGGGTCGGCGATCGTCATCATGCTCGGCCTGGTCCTAGGGTTCCGGCCGGAGGGCGGCGCCGTCGGCGTGGTGCTGTCGGTCGCGCTGCTGCTGGTGTTCTCGTTCTGCCTGTCGTGGCTGTGGACGATGCTCAGCCTGATCCTGCGCACGCCGAACTCGGTGGCGGGGGTCAGCATGATGGTGATGTTCCCGCTGACGTTCGTGAGCAACATCTTCGTGGACCCGAAGACGATGCCCGGGTGGATGCAGGCGGTCGTCGAGGTCAACCCGATCACCCACCTGGCGACCGTGGTACGCGGCCTGATGGACGGCTCGGTGCCCGCCGGGGAAATCGGCTGGGTGCTCGTCTCGTCCGTACTTCTCGTCGCGGTCTTCGGTCCCATCACCATGGTCCTCTACCGCAACAAGAAGTAGATGCCGCTGCCGCGAGCACTTGGTCGAAATCAACTCCGACAACCCGGCCCACTCGGCCAACGCCATCACCGGTACCAGGCCCGGACACGACAAGGAGAGACGAATGAGCACCATCCCCAAGAACAACTCGGAAACCGTTGCGCACACGCCCGGGCGGGCGAGCAGCATCGGGGTCTGGATTCTGCAAGTCGTGCTGGCGGCGATAATCGCCGGCGGCGGAATCTCGAAGCTCGCCGGCGACCCGGTCATGGTGGACATGTTCGCCGACATCGGGGCTGGCCAGTGGCTCCGGTACCTGGTCGGAGCGCTGGAGGTCGCGGGAGGGGTTGGACTGCTGATCCCGGCTCTGGCGGGCCTGGCCAGTCTCGGGTTGGCGGCATTGCTGACCGGTGCTGTCATCACCGATCAGTTCGTGCTCGAGCAGAGCCCTTGGCTGCCGCTCGCCTGTCTCGTCGTGGCGGCCGTGATCGCAAGGGCGCGGTGGTCGCGCACGAAGGCCGTCGTCGGCACGCTGCTCAGGCGCTGAGACAAACCTCTCGAACGGAGATGTGAGATGAACGAGATGGCCTTTCGCGTGACATCAAACGATGGCACCACCATCGCCTATGACCGGAAGGGAAGCGGCCCGGCTGTCGTCCTGGTAGGCGGCGGACTGGACGATGGAGCCGAGAACGCTCCCTTGGTACCTGCTCTCGCCGAGCACTTCACGGTTTACAACTATGCCCGTCGGGGACGCGGCGCGAGCGGCTTCACCGAGCCCTACGCCGTGGAAAGGGAGATCGAGGACCTGGATGCGTTGATCGCGGAGGCGGGCGGCTCGGCACACCTGTTCGGGGCGTCCTCTGGTGGCGCGCTGGCGCTGGAAGCCGCCGCGGCCGGGTCAGCCATCGACACGATCGCCGTGTGGGAGGTGCCCTATGTGGTCGGGGACGACATACGCCCGCGATTCGAGGAGTACATCGCGGACACCCGACGCGCCTTCGACGCCGGGCGAGACGAGGAGGTTCTCGAACTGTTCATGCGCGTGACCGGCGCCTCCGACGACAACATCGCGGCCAGGAAAGCGGCAGGCAAGCAGACGGCGCATTGGGCGGATTCGGTCGCCCTCGCGCCCACGCTGGTCCACGACAGCGTCTTCCTCAACCGCTACCAATTGCCGGCCGATCGACTGGCAACGGTCACCCAACCGGTCCTGGTCACCACCGGAGGACCGATCACGGTCCCCTACATGGCAGGCCTGCCCTCGGACTTCTTCGACCGCGCGGCCGACGAGCTCGCAGACCTACTACCCCACGCTCAACGGGAGACCCTCGAGGGGCCGGATCACGTCGTCGATCCACAGACCGTCGGCCCGCTGTTGCTACGGTTCTTCAGCAGCGAACGCTGAGGAGCCCGCGAGGTGTTGCGGGAAGACCGATTAGGCACCGCGCAAGCAGATCTTCGTCGCGCCAGGGACACGGGGCGGGCAGGTGGTGTCGAGGTTGATGTCGTCGCCGGCATCACAGGCCTGATCCTGGGCGTGCTCGTCACCAACGTCTTCGTCGCCACGCAAGGCCGGGCCGTCGTACTGACCTGGGCTTCAGTGGGACTCGATCTGGCCTACTCGCGGCTCATCGGCTCCGTCGTCGGTCGTACCCCGCACTCCGGGCCGCCTCAGTACCGCCCACCGAACCCCTGCGCAGCACATGACCAGGCACCTCGGTAGGGCCAGTGATTCCGGGCTGCGGTCGCATGCGGTCACCGTTCCCGGGCGGTGGCCCGGTGCCGAAAGTCGTGCCCACGGCGTGCTCACGTCAGGAGTGCCACCGATGACGCAGCCGCGTTCCCGGGTCGACCTGTACGCGGCGATCCGACGGGATGCCCGATCTGGGATGTCCAACCGCGCGCCGCAAGCACGGCGTCGGCTTCCGAACCGTGACAGCGGCGCTGGAATCTGCATGGCCGAAGGAGAGAAAGCAACCGCCCAAACGCGGCTCACGGCTTGACGCGTACCGAGTGGTGATCGACGACTGGCTGCGCTCGGACCTCGACGCGCCGCGGAAGCAGCGACACACGGCGAAGCGGATCTTCGATCGCCCTGCTTGACGAACATGACGGGGCCGGGGTGGTGTCGTACTGGATGGTCCGCGAGTACGTCGCCACCCGACGCCGTGAGATTCGCGTCGAGGTCGGACGGGAACCTGCCAACGCGTTCATCCCGCAAGAGCACCTCCCGGGCCGCGAGGCCGAGGTTGACTTCGGCGACGTCGCCATCCGCCTGCGCGGCGAGCTCGTAACCTGCGCGCTGTTCAGCCTTCGGCTCTCCTACTCGGGCAAGGCCGTGCACAGGCCCGTTGACCGCACTAACGGCGTGTCGGATTTGGGGTTGGCCGCGTAGTCGGGGAACCCTCCCTCTCCGGAAGGTCGATCTTCGGGAGGGCGACACGTGGAGCAGAACTCGGCAATAGCAGGGCGCGACCTGGCCGGCTTGGTGGTAACCAAGGCCGGGCGGGTCGTGCAGACCTCGGACCCAACGCTGCCGTGGGTAGTGCTCGACGGGGCCGGCGCCCGGATCGATGCGGCCGACGCCTTCTTGAAAGACCTGCTGGCGTGTGGGTCGAGCGCGGCGTCGTGCCGGTCGTACGCGTTCGACCTGCTGCGCTGGTTCAGGTTCCTCGCCGCGGTCGACGTCGGCTGGGAGCGGGCGAGCCGGGCAGAGGTGCGGGACTTCGTGCTCTGGTTGCGTTCGAGCGTGAACCCGGCCCGGGATCGTCGCCGCGCGGGCGGGCCGGCGCCGGGGTCGGTGAACGCGCGGACTGGAAAAGCGCATCTGCGGGCTGGGTATGCGCCGGCCACGATCAACCACGCCCTGTCGGTGCTGGCGGCGTTCTACGAGATCCACCGCGCGTCTGGTTCAGGGCCGATGGTCTCGCCCGTGCCGCCGCAGTCACGCACCGGCGGTCGGCTGGACGCACACCACAATCCGCTGGAGCCGTTTCGGCCGCACCGGCGCGGCATCTACCGGCAGAAGCAGCCGGACCGGCTGCCACGGGCCGTGCCGGACGACGTGATCGACGACGTGTTCACGTCGTTGGGCAGCCACCGGGATCGGGCGCTGGTCGGGATGTTCCTGTCGAGCGGGGCCCGGGCGGCGGAGATGCTCGGGATGACGGTCGCCGACGCGCACCCCGGTGACGGGCGGATCTGGGTGCGGACCAAGGGCTTGGGCGGGATCAAGCAGGCGTGCCCGGCCTCGCCCGAGGCATTCGGCTGGTTCGCCCTCTACTTGGGCGAGATGGCCGACGAAGGCTTGCGTCCGGGGCCGGATGAGCCGTTGTGGTGGACCCGGCGACGGCCGTGGCGGCCGTTGACCTACACCGCGCTGCGAGCGCTGCTGAACCGGGTCAATGACCGGATCGGCGCGAACATCAGCTGGCATGACCTGCGGCACACGCTGTGTCTGCGGCTGATCGCCGATCCGCAGGTCAGCTTGGTCGATGTCCAGCAGGTGATGCGGCACCGGTGGATCACCACGACCGGTGGCTACCTGCGCCCGCAGCCGGACGAGGTGATCGCGAAGGTCCACGAGCACTACACCCGGCCGAAGCCGGCGCCGCAGCCGCTAGACGGCTGGGACTACGACCCGCAGGACCTGGCCGACGTCTTCGGAGACGCCTGATGATCGGCCGCCACGGACGAGTTGCCCGCACACCGATCAGCCCTGCCGATCCTGCGGTGCTGCCCGCGCCACGCAGGCCCGCCGAGGAACTGCCCGCGGTCGTCGATGGTCGAGAGCGCTGCACCCGCGAGGAGATCGTCCGGCTGGCCGAGGCGCTGTTGAACGCACCGACCTACCACGAGCGGTGGCGGCATCAGCTGGCGGTAAGCCGGATCCTGGACTGGCTCCAGACCTTCCCGGGCGACGACTGGCAATCCCGGTGGCTGCTCAGCGGCTCCGACGAGGCGGGCAAAGGCTGGGGCCCGCCAGGGTTGAGCCCAGGAGTGCGACAGCGGCTGACCCGGGGTCTCGGCGTGATGATCGTGCTGCGCGCGGTCCGGCCCGCCTACGCGTGGTTGTCGGGCAGTCGCCTGCTGGGCGTCTACGCGGCGTTCCGTCAGCGCAACCAGGCCGACGCGTTCGCCGAGTTAGAGAAGCAGATCGCGGCCCGCATCGACGGCGGGGAACACGCCACCGAGGCGCTGAACCTGCTGACCCGCATGGTGATCGTGACCGGCAAGGATCTGCGCACGGACCTCACCGACGCCGACTTGACCGATGTCGATCTCACGGATGCCGTCTTCGATCAACCGACAGGATTGCCATGATCGGTACACCACCGAGAAGGAACCATCAACTCGACACACTGACTTCGGCATGCCCGTGCGTCAGCCGCTCGCCTCGCCGTGACACTGCGTAGCGCGCGGATCGCGGCAGATCAGTGCATCGAGGGTCTTACCGCTCGTCAGCAGACCTGCCCGGAAAGCCCGCGATACGACGACGGCAACACGCGCCAGTCGCGTGTGCCTTCGAACTGAACACTCGGCACCCCTGCTGCGGTAGCATCCCAGCGTGGTGGAGCCCGGACAAGCAGCACGCGGCGGCGCCGGTGCATACCGCGCTTTGAAGTTCGGTAAGCGGCTCTTTGATCAGCG
>NZ_QHHV01000034.1:0-24921 GCF_003947245.1 Actinoplanes sp. ATCC 53533
GACATCAAGGACGCGCTGCAGCAGTTGCCAGACGGAGTTCCGGCTGGCCGTCTATCTCGCCGATGTCGAGGGCTTCTCATACAAAGAGATCGCCGACATCATGGGCACGCCGATCGGCACGGTCATGTCCCGCCTGCACCGTGGCCGGCGCAACCTGCGCAAGCTGCTCGAGCGGTACGCCCTGGACCGTGGCATCACCCGTTCGCCCGGCGCGACCGCCGCACAGGAGGCGTGAGCGACGTGAACGACAAAGCCGAGAAGACCGATTGCAGCGTCGTGATCAGCGAGGTCTACCTGTATCTCGATCTGGAGTGCAGCGACGACCGGCGGGAGCTGATCCAGCGGCACCTCGACGACTGCTCCGACTGCCTCCGTGAGTACGGCGTCGAGCACGAGGTGAAGGCGCTCGTCGCCCGCTGCTGCGGCGACGAGACGGCGCCGAAGGAGCTGCGCGAGCGGCTCCGGATGAAGCTCAGCGAGTACGTGGTCGAGGCGGAGAGCCACGAGTTCCTGCCCTGACGATCCCAGGTGGGCTGACATGAAGAAGGGCCGGCAGCGAAAGCTGCCGGCCCTTCTCGCGTTCCACGGCTCAGGAGTTGGGACGCTTGCCGTGGTTGGCGGCGCTCTTCTTCCGGGCCTTCTTCTTGCGAGACTTCTTCGCCATCTCGATCTCCGTTCGTCCTGCGGTCAACCTGCCGATGGTAGACGGCCGCCGGTTGACGCCCCGGCACGCCCCGTATGCCCCCGCGCGACAACCGTGATTGGATACCGTTCACCGAGCAGCCCCGACGAGGAGGACTTCACCATGGCCGACGAGATCCGAGCCGAAATGGTGGCCAATGTGTGGAAGGTCGTGGCCGCTGCCGGCGCCGAGGTCGAGGAGGGCGACACCCTGGTGATCCTCGAGTCGATGAAGATGGAGATCCCGGTGCTCGCCGAGTCCGACGGGGTCGTGGCTCAGCTCGCCGTCAACGAGGGTGACGTGGTCCAGGAAGGCGACCTGATCGCCGTCATCGAGTAGTTCCGCCGGAGAGCCAGCGCCGCAGGCGACCGGGCCGGCGCTGGCGGGGCAGCCTCGGCGCCGAGCGCTCCTCCTCGGCGCGCACCACCGCCGCGGCCCGCTGCCGCACCTCCGGCGCGAGATCCGGGGTGGCCAGCGCCAGCTGCGCCACCGACCACGCGACCGGGTGCTGCGCCGCGGTGACCGCCGCCAGCCGCCCGGTGACCAGTTCGGCGACGTCGGCCCGGGCCGACGGCTCCACCCAGGCGGCCGTGACCAGCGCGAAGAGCGCCGCCTCGGCGATCTGGTCGGTGCCGCCGGTGGCCAGCTCGACCAGCAGCCGGCGGCGTGTCGATTCCGCCCACGGCTCGTCGGTGCGCTGATGCAGCAGCCCGAGACCGGCCCAGACCCGCGCGCAGCGCGCCCACAGCGCCGGATCGTGGATGGCCAGCGCCTGGCCGACCTCGTTGGCCGGGGGCGGCGGCGGGTAGGCGATCAGCGCCAGCAGATCCTCCGGCTCGGCCAGGACCAGGCCGACGGCCGCGTCGTAGGCGGCGGGCGGGTGCGGCCAGAGCGGGTGCGCGACCCGGTGCAGCCGCTGCACGGCGGCGTCTGTCGGGCGGCCCGCCACGAACGGCTCCCGGGCCGGGTCGGTTGCCGTGCCGGGCCCCGAGGGAACCCGGCTGAGCCAGGGCTGGTCGGCGCAGCAGTCCGCCAGGTCGGCGTGCTCGTGGGTGTCGTCGGGGTGGTCGCGCTGGAAGTCGGCGAGCCGGATCAGGTGGGCCAGGTCGCCGTCGGCGCGGTATCGCAGCCGGTGCGCGGTGTGCACCGCGCAGTCGAACTCGGGATCCTTGGCCAGCGCCCGGTCGGCCCAGGCCAGCGCGTCGTCGAGCCGGCCGTGGTCGGCCAGGGTGCCCGCGATGTCCGCGTACACCGAGAGGTCCTCCGGGTCGTACATGACCGCGCGGCGCAGCGCCGCGAGCGACTCGGGGATGCGGTCCGCGCTGCGGTAGGCGTAGCCCAGCCAGATCTCGGCGAGCTTGGACGGCCGCAGCCGGGCGCCGCGCACGGCCCACTCCACCGCCAGCGTGGTCTCGCCGAGCCGGCGGGCCAGGGCCGAGCCCGCGCCGAGCAGCATGGCCTGCTCCGGGTGTGCCTCGACGGCGTGCCGGACCAGCGTCAGATAGGGCAGCAGCGACTCGCGGCCGGCCTCGGGGGCCGGGTCGCCGATGGTGGTGCAGAGCTGCATGACGATCTGCGCCAGGATCCCCGGCTCCATCCGGGCGCCCAGCTCGGGGTCGCTGACCCACGGCACGCCCGCCCAGTCGACGCCGGGGGTGTGCCCGCTCGCGGCGACGAGCAGCGGAAGCCCGTCCTCGGGGCGGCCGGCGGCGGCGAGCAGGTGTGCCCGGGCGACCACCGTCCCCACGAACGCGTGCTGTTCGAGCGGGAAGAGCTCCAGGCCGCCGTCGGCGCGAGCGGCGAGCCTGCTGAGCAGCTCGTGCGTCTCGGGCAACGTCGGCGCATGCGCGATGGCGCCGGCCAGGTGGTCGGCGGCATGGTGCATCTCGCCGCGTTCGAGGGCCGCGCGGGCCTGCTCGAGGTCGCGATCGGCGGAGCGCCGGGAGTCTTCCATGGCCACGCCTTCCTCGCGTGGCACGCCGTGTGCCACCGACGCGAGCCTAGGCGACGAATCTCCATATGTCAGGCCGCAATCCGTGCGCATCCGTGCTCGAAACATTGCCTTTTCTCGCTCAAAAATGCAAGACTGCGCATCGAATGAGCGATTCCGCGCACGAGAGGGAGGGTTCAGTGACGCAGCGAGGCCAGGGGATGGCGGCCGATATCGCAGAGCAGCCGGGCGGTTACGCACGGCTGCTGGAGGGGGAGCCGGCCAAGGCGATCGCGGCGGCCGCGGCCCGGGTCGCCGAGCAGCGCCCGCGCCACGTGATCTTCGTCGGCCGGGGCACCTCGGACCACGCGGCCCTCTACGCCGCATACCTGACCGAGATCCGCCTGGGTATCCCGGTCGGTCTCGCCTCACCCAGCGCCATCACCCTCTACGGCGCCCGCCCCGACCTGAAGGACGCGCTGGTCGTGGGGGTCAGCCAGAGCGGCGGGTCGCCCGACCTCACCGAGGTGCTCAAGGTCGCCCGGGAAAGTGGCGCGCTCACCCTCGCGGTGACCAACAACCCCGGATCGACGCTGGCGCAGACCGCCGAGCTCTCGGTGGACGTGGCCGCCGGCCACGAGCGGGCCGTCGCCGCCACCAAGACCTACACGGCCGAGCTGTTCGCGCTGCTCCTGCTGGTCGAGGGCATCCGCAACGGCGACGGCACGCTGCCCGCCGAGGAGCGCACCGCCCTCGCCGAGCTGCCCCGGCTCGCCGAGCAGGCGCTCGCCGACCGCGGCGCGGACGAGCTCGCGCAGCGCTACCGCTTCGCGTCGCGCCTGGTCACGACCGGCCGGGGGTACGCGTACCCGACCGCCCGGGAGACCGCCCTGAAGCTGATGGAGACGTCGTACCTGCCGGCGCTGGCCTTCTCGGGAGCCGACCTGCTGCATGGTCCGCTGGCGATGACCGACCCGGACGTACCGGTGCTCGCGGTCGTCGGGGCCGGGCCCGGCGGCGCTTCCATGGCCGACGTGGTGGCCCGCCTGGGCGAGCGGCGCGCCGACGTCGTCACCGTCGGGGCCACCGACATCCCCGGCGCCGCGGGACGGCTCGCCGTCCCGGCGGTCGACGAGCGCTACGCGCCGCTGCTCGACATCCTGCCGCTCCAGCGGCTGGCCCTGGCCCTGGCGCTGGCCCGCGGCGAGGACCCGGACGCGCCGCGCGGCCTCAAGAAGGTCACTTCCACCCTCTGATCGTGGGAGCCCACAGTGTGGGCATGGCACGCTTGTGCCGTGTCCACGCTCCGCGATCTCGCCGAAGAGCACACCAGCCTCGGTCCGCCCGATATCGACCACCTCACCCGGCTCGCCGGTGACTGGCAGCTGCTCTCCGATCTCTCCTTCGCCGACCTGCTGCTCTGGGTGCCGCTGCGGGGTGTGGAGGGCAAGCCGCGCGAGTTCCTCTGCGTAGCCCAGGTCCGGCCGAACACGTCGTCGACGGCATACCAGGACGACCAGGTGGGCAAGAAGGTCGGCGGGCCGGAGGTGGCCCACCTGGACATCGCCTACACCCAGGGCCGGATCTGGCGTGAGGGCGACCCGGTCTGGTACGGCGACACCCCGGCCCGGCACGAGGCGATCCCGGTGCGGCTGCGCGGCGCGGACGAGAACATCGAGGTGATCGCGGTCATCGGCCGCGACACCAACCTGTCCACCGCGCGTACCCCCAGCCAGCTGGAGCTGAACTACCTGACCACGGCCGACGACCTGGCCCAGATGGTCTCCGACGGCACCTTCCCGCCGCCGGCGCACCCGGGCGAGACCACTTCAGCGCCGCGGGTGGGCGACGGGCTGATCCGCCTCGACGCGAGCGGCAAGGTCACCTACGCCAGCCCCAACGCGCAGTCCGCGTACCGGCGGCTCGGCTTCAGCGCCCACCTGGTCGGCGAGGAGCTGGCCGTGCTCTCCAGCCGGCTGGCCGCCGACCCGCTGGAGGGCACCGACGCGGCGGAACGCATCCTCACCTCGCTGCGCGGGGAGGCGCCGGCCCGCAAGGAGGTGGAGGCCCGGGGCGCGACGGTGCTGATGCGGGCGCTGCCGCTGATGCCGGCCGGCGTGCCGATCGGCGCGCTGGTGCTGGCCCGCGACGTCACCGAGGTCCGCCGCCGAGACCGCGCCCTGATGACCAAGGACGCGACGATCCGCGAGATTCATCACCGGGTGAAGAACAACCTGCAGACGGTCGCGGCGCTGCTGCGCCTGCAGGCCCGTCGGGTCAACGCCCCGGAGGCCCGGATCGCCCTGCAGGAATCGGTACGCCGGGTCGCGTCGATCGCCCTGGTGCACGAGACGCTGTCGATGTCGAGCGACGAGGCGGTCGACTTCGACGGCATCGTGGACCGGGTCGCCACCGCCGCCACCGAGGTCTCGGCCACCGAGATCATCGTGAAGATGCGCCGCGAGGGCACCTTCGGGGTGCTGCCGGCCGAGATCGCCACTTCGCTGGTGATGGTCCTCAACGAGCTGCTGATCAATGCGGTGGAGCACGGCTTCCCGGGCCCCGATGAGGACGATGACACCCCGCCGCCCCCGCCGTCGCTGACCCCGCCGGCGCCGACCGGCGAGGTGGTGGTCTCGGCGCACCGCTTCCGCAAGCAGCTGCACGTCACCGTCGCGGACAACGGCCAGGGCCTGCCGGAGGGCTTCCGCGCCGACGCCAGCGGCCGGCTGGGCCTGCAGATCGTCCGCGCGCTGGCGACCGGCGAGCTGCGCGGGAGCATCGAGCTGCGTAATCGCGCGGGCGGCGGGACCGAGGCTGTCCTGGTGGTTCCGCTCGGAAAACGGTGAACCTCGCCGCCGCGCGACCGGCCTGGTGAAACGGTGTCGGTCGCCACACTCCCGGAATCTGGACCGCACTGGCCGAGAAGGGTCTCGCGTGAGAGGCTAGTCCACATGACCGCTGCAGTTGACCGCCGCTTCGTGGCTCGACGCCACGTCGACTACGGCCGTGTCCGCAGCGCGATGTGTCCGGCTTCCTGACGCCGCCCGATCTCTATTTCTCGGGCGCGCAAGACGCGCCGGCCCTCGCCAGACACTGAAGTCGCGAGCCCTCACAGGTGGCCGAACGCGTATCGCGCGCTCACCGGCTGAATTACCTGGAGGAACGCCGACATGGCGCTGGACAGCACCCCGGCCACCAAGCCCGCCGCTCGCCCCCGTAAGGCGCGTGGCGAGGGCCAGTGGGCGCTCGGACACCGCGAGCCGCTGAACCCGAACGAGCGGATCAAGAAGGACGACAACCCGCTCAACGTCCGGGCCCGGATCGAGAACATCTACGCCCACACCGGCTTCGCGGGCATCGACCCGCAGGACCTGCGGGGGCGTTTCCGCTGGTGGGGGCTCTACACCCAGCGCAAGGCGGGCATCGACGGCGGGCGCACCGCGGTGCTGGAGCCGCACGAGCTCGAGGACGAATACTTCATGCTCCGCGTCCGCATCGACGGCGGCACGCTCAACCTCGCTCAGCTGCGCGCGATCGCGGAGATCTCCACCGAGTTCGGCCGGGACTCCGCCGACATCACCGACCGGCAGAACATCCAGCTGCACTGGATCCGGGTCGAGGACGTGCCGGAGATCTGGCGCCGGCTGGAGGCCGTCGGCCTGCAGACCACCGAGGCGTGCGGCGACTGCCCGCGCATCGTGCTCGGCAGCCCGGTCGCCGGCGTCTCCCCGGCCGAGGTCGTCGACCCGACCTGGGCCATCGACGAGATCCTCCGCCGATACATCGGCGACCCGCGCTACTCCAACCTGCCCCGCAAGTTCAAGACCTCGATCTCCTGGCTGGCGGACACGCCGCACGAGGTCAACGACATCTCGCTGCTCGGCGTCGTGCACCCGGTGCACGGGCCCGGCTTCGACCTCTGGGTCGGCGGGGGACTGTCCACCAACCCGCGGCTCGCCGAGCGGCTCGGCGTCTGGGTCCCGCTCGACGAGATCCCGGATGTCTGGGAGGGCGTCGTCGGGATCTTCCGGGACTACGGCTACCGCCGGCTGCGCAGCCGGGCCCGGCTGAAGTTCCTGCTCGCCGACTGGGGCGTGGCGAAGTTCCGCGAGATCCTGGAGAAGGAATACCTGGGCCGGGCGCTGCTGGACGGGCCGCCGCCCGAGCTGCCCGCCAAGCCGATCGACCACATCGGCGTGCACAAGCAGCGCGACGGCCGAAACTACGTCGGTGCGGCGCCGGTCGTCGGCCGCTCCTCCGGCTCGCAGCTCAGCAAGCTCGCCGACCTGGTGCAGGAGCACGGCTCGGACCGGGTGCGGCTCACCCCGTACCAGAAGCTCCTGGTTTTGGACATCGCCGACGACCAGGTGGAACCGTTGGTCACCGGCCTGCGCGGGATCGGGCTGGAGGCCCGGCCGTCGGCCTGGCGCCGCGGCACCATGGCCTGCACCGGCATCGAATATTGCAAGCTGGCGATCGTCGAGACCAAGGCCCGTGGCGAGGAGCTCGTCGCCCGGCTCGAGGAGCAGCTGCGCGACTTCGACGCCGACATCTCGATCCACATCAACGGCTGCCCCAACGCCTGCGCCCGCACCCAGGTCGCCGACATCGGCCTCAAGGGCATGCTCGTCCTGAACGAGCACGGGCAGCAGGTCGAGGGCTTCCAGGTGCACCTCGGCGGCGGGCTCGGCATGGCACAGGGCCAGACCGCCGGCTTCGGCCGCAAGGTACGTGGCCTCAAGGCCACCGCCGAGGAACTTCCCGGGTACGTCGAGCGCATCGCCCGCAACTATCTGGCGGGGCGCACCGACGGCGAGTCCTTCGCGGACTGGGTGATCCGGGCGGATGAGGAGCTAGTGAAATGAGCGACGCCAGATCCGCCCCCCTCTACTGCCCCTACTGCGGCGAAGAGGACCTGCGCCCCAATGAGGCTTCGCACGGCGCGTGGGAGTGCCACTCCTGCGCCCGTGTTTTCACGGTCAAGTTCAACGGACTGCTCGCCAAGGGAGTGAACCGATGACTGTGGTGACCGCCACCGGCCTGGGACTGGTGTCCCTCGGGGCCCCGGCCACCCCGGCCGATCCGACCCGCCGCACCCCCGCCGACCTCAAGTCGCTCGCCGACGCCGCCGCCGTGGCGCTCGAGGGCGCCCCGGCCGAGGAGATCGCCCGCTGGGCGACCAGCACCTTCGGCGACCGCTTCTGCGTGACCAGTTCGATGGCCGACGCGGTCGTGGCGCACCTGTTCTCCCGGGTCTCGCCCGGTGTGGACGTGGTGTTCCTCGACACCGGGCTGCACTTCCCGGAGACTCTCAAGATCCGCGACACGGTGGCCCGCACGATGGACGTCAACGTGCGCTCGATCCGGCCCCGGATGACGGTCGGCCAGCAGGACGGCGAGTTCGGTCCCCGGCTCTTCGCCCGGAGCCCGGACGAGTGCTGCTTCCTGCGCAAGGTCGAGCCGCTGGAGCGCGCGCTCTCCGACTACGACTCCTGGGCCACCGGCCTGCGTCGCGACGAGTCCCCGACGCGGGCCAACACCCCGGTCGTGGTCTTCGACGCGAAGAAGGGCAAGGTCAAGGTCAACCCCATCGCGGCGTGGACGCAGGCGGACGTGGACCGCTACATCGCGCGGTGGAACGTGCCGGTCAACGAGCTCTTCAAGAAGGGGTACGGCTCGATCGGCTGCTGGCCGTGCACCCGGCGGACGAAGGCCGGCGAGGACCCGCGCGCGGGCCGCTGGGCGATGTTCGAGAAGACCGAATGTGGCCTGCACGTCTAGCCGTCACGCTGACCGCACACGGCAGCCGTGACCCACGCGCGGCCCGGGCGACGGAGGCGCTGACCCGGGCGGTCGCGCTGCGGCACCCGGAGTGGGAGGTGCGCGCGTCGTATCTCGACCATGCCGGGCCGCGCCCACGGGCGGTGCTGGCCGACTTCGCCGTGGCCGGCCACCGGCGGGCGGTGCTGGTGCCCCTGCTGCTGACCTCGGCATACCACGGCCGGGTCGACGTGCCGGGCGAGATCACCGCCGCCCGGGCCGGGCATCCCGGCCTGGCGGTCGAGCAGGCGGACGTCCTGGGCCCGGTCGACGGCCACGTCCCGGATCTGCTGCTGGACGGCCTGGTGTCCCGCCTGGGCGCCGCTGACTGCGACGCGCTGGTGCTGGCCGCGGCGGGCACCCGCAGCCCGGGCGCCCGGGCGACTGTGGACCAGGCCGCGGCGGCCCTGAGCTCCCGGCTGGCGCTGCCGTGCCGGGTGGCCTACGCCTCGGCCGCCCCGCCGCTGTCCGGCGACGTCGTTCGCGATCTCCGTGCCGACGGGTACGGGCGGATCGGGCTGATCTCGTACTTCCTCGCCCCGGGCCTGCTCTGGGACTCGACAGTGGCCTCGGCCCGCTCGGCGGGGGTCCGCATGGTGGCCGAGCCGCTGACCGACGCCCCGGCCGTCGCCGAGTTGGTTTCCGTGCGCGTGCGCGAGGCCGCGGCCCGTCCGGTGGCCGCTTTCGCCGCCGTCGCCTCGTAGTTCCTGAGGTCACGCGGCCCGCCGCCGTGCTTGGCATCACAGGGTGTCACGCCACACCCGACCTGCCGACGGTGCTCGTCCACTGCGGAGGGTGCCCGGACATCGACCAATAGTGGCTTAGATAACGGTGATTTCGAGATCATTTCGCAAAGCTCGGTGATCGCATTCATGCCCTACGTCACCATTGCTCGGCGTAATCACCGCGAAACAGTCGATGATCGGAGTCGGTCAGCAGCACTGTCCCGCACAGCACGACGCCCCGGAGCCGAAGCGACCCGGGGCGTGAATGCTGTGAGGGATTGTTCAGGCGGTAGGGGCACTGACCCGAAGGCCACCACGACGCTTGACGGCACGTCGTTCGTCCTCGCTCATACCGCCCCAGACGCCGGCATCCTGCCCGGACTCGAGCGCCCAGGAGAGGCACGACTCGGTCACGGTACAACGCCGGCACACGGCCTTGGCCTGCTCAACCTGCAGGAGTGCGGGGCCTGACGTCCCGATCGGGAAGAACAGCTCCGGGTCCTCGTCGCGGCAGATCGCATGGTGACGCCAGTCCATGGCGGCAACACTCCTTGTTTCGGATTGGTCAGAGAATGGTGCTACTTACTTCTATCTGCATCCGCGCCGGGCCGACGGACTGCGTTCGTCAGATCACCGGTGCGTGAGCAAGCTTTGTTCGCGATGTCGTATCGTGCCTTCTGGATTAGGAACGTGCACGACCGGCATCGGGTTACTTCTTATCGCTTGTGAATGCTTTCACGAACTCCTGCGATGTCAAGGGTAGCGCTCGGAAATTCTCCCAGCGGGTGAGCTAGCTCACGACCCCTTTGTCCGGTTCTGGTGGTTCTTTCAGGACCGGCGGACGAGCGCTCCTATCAATGTAGTACGGTACGCGCCTCGTTGCCGACCTTTTGCCGGTCTTTCTGTAACAGATCGTGAGGACGCCCCGATCGGCGTACCCGAGGCTCAGCAGATCACACGCAATGCCTCGGGAACGGACAGGAAGTGCACCTTCTGGCGCTCACCCAGGTAGTCCCCGTCGAGTTGGAAGGGCTGCGGGCGGCTGGCAACCACGGTGAACTCGGCCTGGTCGTGCAGGCGCAGCACGTGCTTGCCGTGCGGATCGGCGTTCCGGGAGACCATCTGCGTCACTGTCCGTGTTGTGCTGGCGATGTATAGGTTACGAACCGCCAGTAGGTCAAGTCCTCGATCGAACGAGGCGTCGGGGTTGGGGTTGATCGCGCGGTCGCCGACGTAGGTCCACGGTGCCGTGTTCTGGATGATGACGGTGCCCAGGCCGGTCTCCGGCTCCTCGCCGGGTCGCTCGATCGAGAGCGGCGGAGACTTGCGGTCCTCGCCCGAGAAGATCTGCCCGATCATCGAGCGGACGTACAGCGCCGGGGTGGACGTCCGGCCGCGCAGGCGCGCCTGCTCGACCCGCCGCACCACGGCCGCGTCCAGACCGAGCCCGGCGGTGAAGGTGAAGTAGCGGTCGTCGGCGCGGCCGAGCCCGATCACCCGGTGCCGGCCCGAGCGCAGGCCGTCCAGGATCACGCTGGTGCCGTCGACCCAGTCCCGGGGCAGCCCCAGCGCGCGGGCGAAGACATTGGTGGAGCCACCCGGGACCACGGCCAGCGCCGGCAGCCGGAAGGCCGGCGCCGTGCCGCCGGCGGCGAGCCCGGGCGCCGCGGTCATCAGCCCGTTCACGGCCTCGTTGACCGTGCCGTCGCCGCCGAGCGTCACCACCACGTCGACGCCGCTCTCGGCCGCCGCCCTGGCCAGGCCGGCCGCGTGACCGCGCTTGGTGGTGTATTCAACCGTCAGCAGGACCTCGCTGCGCAGGGCCCGGACCAGGACGTCTCGGCTGCGCTCATTCGTCGTGGTGGCTTTGGGGTTCACCACCAGTAACGCTCGCATGGGCGGCACTGTACCTCTCAGGAAGGCTCTGAGCTGGCCGGTATCGTACAGCGGTGACCCCCCAAGAACTCGATTCCCCGGCGACCCTCGTCTGGGCGGTGCGCCTGCTTTTCGCGGAGGCCGTCGCGCTCGTGGTGCTCGCCGGCTACCTGCTGGTGCTGGACTTCACCGCGGACGCGACCAGCCTGGTGGTGGCCGTGGCCCTGACCGGCTTCGCCGTCGTCGCAGCCGTCGCCGTGGTCCTGGTCGCCCGCGCGCTGGCCCGGCGCTCGGCGCACGCCCGCGGCCCGGCGATCGTGGTGCAGCTTTTCGTCATCGCCTCCGGCGGCTTCGTGCTGCAGACCGGCACGGCCTGGATCGGCGTCCTGGCGATGGCCTTCGGTGTCGGCGTCGGACTGCTCTGTGTCGTGCCGCCCACCACCCGAGCCCTGGGGCTCGACTGAGCCCGCTCTCTCGGACTGCGCCTTCGGACTCTCCCCTGAACGCCCCTTCCCACCTGCGCGGGAAGGCCTAGTCTGAGTGGGCGGATCACAAGGGGGTGAGGGCATTGGCCGGATCGACCGTGCGCCCACCGGCGTACCAGGTCCTGGCGGACGAGCTGCGCGAGGAGATCACGTCGGGGCGGCTGCAGCCCGGCTCCCGGCTGCCACCCGAGCCTGAGCTGTGCGTTCGCTCCGGGGTGAGCCGCAGCACGGTCCGCGAGGCGCTGCGTTTGCTGGCCAGCCAGCACCTCATCGTCACGACCCGGGGCGTCACCGGCGGCAGCTTCGTCGCCCACCCCGACGCCGAGCAGCTCTCCGAGGCGCTCTCCACCGGGTTGACCCTGCTCAGCAACTCCGCCGAGGTCGGCATGGCCGATCTGCTGGAGCTGCGCCGCGCCCTGGAGGTTCCGGCCGCCGGGCTCGCCGCGCAACGGCGCACCGATGCCAACCTGATCGAGATGCGCGGCGCGATGTTCGATCCGGACCTGGACGAGCTGGAGACGATGCTGGCCGCGCACGCCGCCTTCCACTCGGCGATCGCCTCGGCCACCGGCAACCCGCTGTTCGAGCTGGTCACCCGCCCGCTGTACCACGTCACCTACGGCGAGGAGATCGTCGAGAACCTGCCCGGCGACTACTGGGAGCGCATCGACGCCGACCACCGCGAGCTGCTGAGCTGCGTGAAGGGCGGCGACGCGGGCGCCGCCATGGAGGTCGGCCGGCGCCACCTCGACTACATCGCGGCGGCCAACGCGCGCTGAGTCAGATCTCGGTCCGGGTCAGATCTCGGTCGGGGTCAGATCTCGGTCCGGCGGGTCAGCAGCCGGATCGTGGCGTGCCGCCCGGTCGCCTCGGCGGACGCCGACGTGGTCAGCGCGGTCAGCACCTTCCACGCGAAGGAGGACTCGGAGGGCAGCCGGGCGCCGCGCACCGTCGACACCGTCACCTCGACCGTGAGCGCGTCGTCGGTGACCGCGAAGCGGCACTCCAGCTCCGCGCCGCGGGTGGCGATGGCGAGCAGCATCGCGCACGCCTCGTCAACCGCGATGCGCAGGTCCTCGATCTCGTCGAGGGCGAAATGCAGGCGGGCAGCGAGGCCGGCCGTGGCTGTACGGAGCACGCCGAGATACCCGCCGTCGGCGGGCACGGTCAGCAGCACGACGTCGTCACCGAACGCCGGCTCCGGATGCGTTGTCTGCAGCTGAGTCACCGACCCCATCCTCCCAATGGACGGAACTCTAGTCCCTGACGGGGGAGACGCGCTCAGCGAGTTGGGCCAACGCGGTGCCGGAGAGCCGATACGGCAGCCAGTCCTCGACGACCTTCGCCCCGATCGCGGCGTAGAACTCGGCGGCCGGGTTCCAGTCCAGCATGACCCACTCGAGGCGCCGGTAGCCGCGTTCCACGCAGAGCTGGGCCAGGGTGGCGAGCAGCGCGCCGCCCGCGCCGGTGCCCCGGGCGTGCGGCCGGACGTAGAGATCCTCGAGGTGGATGCCGTTCGTGCCCTCCCAGGTGGAGAAGTTCACGAACCACAGCGCGAAGCCGTACGGGGCATCGCCGGCGTCGACCGCGACATGGCCGAACACCGCGGGGTGCTCGCCGAAGAGGGCCGCCGACAGCTGCTCGTCGGTGAGCTGGCAGGACTCCGCGGCGTGTTCGAACTCGGCGAGCTCGTGCACCATCGCGACAACGGCCGGCACGTCGTCACGACGTACCGGCCGGATCGTTGCGGGACTCACGCCTGCTTGGTCTCCCAGAAGATCTTGGAGATCTCCTCGATCTTGCCGAGCAGCTGCTCTCCGACGGCCGGGTCCATCGAGCCCTTGACGCCGGACGCGCCGGCGAGCTTGGTGGCCTCGTTGAAGAGCTGGTTGAGGTTCGGGTACTTCTCGAAGTGCGGCGCCTTGAAGTAATCGGTCCAGAGCACCCACAGGTGGTGCTTGACCAGCTCGGCGCGCTGCTCCTTGACCAGGATGGCGCGGGTGCGGAACTCGGGGTCGGTGTTCGCCTGGTATTTCTCAGCGATGGCCTTCACCGACTCCGCCTCGATGCGCGCCTGGGCCGGGTCGTACACCCCGCAGGGCAGGTCGCAGTGTGCGCTGACCACAGTGCGTGGCGTGAAAATGCGCGGAAGTCGCATCAGGACCCCTCCATACGTTTGCGATGATCCGATGCTGACACTACCCCTTACCGGATTACCCAACCTCGACGCGGGATTGATGCCATGAGTTGGCAATTGCCGCTCTTCGCCGTACTGGTGCAAGGGCCTTCGATGGCACCCACGCTGCACAGCGGAGATGCCCTGCTGGTGCGCCGTGTCCGCCGGATCCGGCCGCAGTCGGTGGTGGTCGCCCGCTTCCGCGCCCGGCCGGAACTGCTGGTCGTGAAACGGGCGATTCGCGAGCAGGACGGTGGCTGGTGGGTCGAGGGGGACAACGGGTTCGTGACCGACGACTCCCGCGCCTACGGGGTGGCGGATGTCATCGGACAAGTCGTGTTTCGCTACTGGCCTCGCCCGGGTCGACTAAGTTAACCTGCGTTAACCGCAGCACACCTGAATCTTGCGGTTGCTTGTCCCGGGTGACCCCCGCATCGCACGTCGGTCCGCGCAGACTCGCGCACAGGTCCGGCTGGCACACCGACGTTCCGATGCGTGTCTGGAGTCCCTGTGTCCTTCTTCAGTTTCGAGCTCGACCCTGCCCTGGCCGCCGACCCCGTCTTCGAGCTGCACAAGCACGGCAAGATGGAGATCACGTGCACCGTCCCGCTGTCCAGCCGGGACGATCTGTCGCTGGCCTACACCCCCGGCGTGGCCCGGGTCTGTGAGGCGATCGCCGCCGACGAGGAGCTCGCCGCCGACTACACCTGGACGGCCAATACCGTCGCGGTCGTCACCGACGGTTCCGCCGTGCTCGGGCTGGGCAACATCGGTCCGAAGGCCGCGATGCCGGTCATGGAGGGCAAGGCGGTGCTGTTCAAGCAGTTCGGCGGCGTCAACGCCATCCCGATCTGCCTCGACACCCAGGACGTCGAGGGCATCATCGCCGTGGTCAAGGCGCTCGGCCCCTCCTTCGGCGGCATCAACCTGGAGGACATCAGCGCGCCGCGCTGCTTCGAGATCGAACGCCGCCTCGACGAGGCGCTGGACATCCCGGTGTTCCACGACGACCAGCACGGCACCGCGATCGTCGTGCTCGCCGCGCTGCGCAACGCGGTCGCCCTGCTCGGCCGCCGCTTCGACGACCTGCGGGTGGTGATCAGCGGCGCCGGCGCGGCCGGGGTCGCCATCACGAACACCCTGATCGCGGCCGGCATCCAGGGCGCCAACGTCATCGTCTGCGACTCCCGGGGCATCATCCACGCGGACCGTCCGGGCCTGAACGGGACCAAGGCCGCGCTGGCCAAGGCCACGAACTACTCCGGCCGCACCGGTGCGATCAGGGAGGCGCTGATCGGCGCCGACGTGCTGATCGGGGTCTCCGGCGGGCAGATCGAGGAGAGCGCGCTGGCCGGGATGGCGCCGGGCGGCATCATCTTCGCCCTGGCCAACCCGACCCCGGAGGTGCCGCCGGCGCTGGCGCACAAGTACGCCGCGATCGTCGCGACCGGCCGCAGCGACTTCCCGAACCAGATCAACAACGTGCTGGCATTCCCGGGCATCTTCCGGGGTGCCCTGGACGCCCGCGCCACCCGGATCACCGAGCGGATGAAGGTGGCGGCGGCGGAGGCCATCGCCGAGGTCGTCGCCGACGAGTTGCGTGCCGACGCGATCGTGCCGTCGGCGCTGGACCCGCGGGTCGCTCCGGCGGTGGCCGAGGCGGTCGCCCGCGCTGCCGAACGCGATGGCGTCGCCCGCTTCGTCGCCGCGCCGCCGCCGGCCACCCCGGCGGCACCGGCGGCTCCGGCCGCCTTGGTCTGAGCGGCGCGATCCTGAGCCGGGGCGTTCCGCGCGTCCCGGCTCCGCGTCCGCCTGCGCCCGGCCGGGCCTGGCCTGCGCCTGGCCGGGCCCGGTCTGGCCTGCGTTGGGCCCGGCCTCCGCCCCTCGGCTTTGCGACCGCCGGACCGGGCCCGGTGTCGCCGCCGGGCCGCCGCCGGGCTGGCTTCCGACTCGGCTGGGACAGGACCGGTCGGGCATGCCTAAGCTTCGGGGTATGCGAGCCGCCTATGCCAGTGCGACGAAGCCCGACGAGCCGCTAGCCGGATTGACGGTCGGCGACCTGCCCGAGCCGTCCCCGCCGGACGGCTGGGTGACGGTCGACGTGCGGGCCAGCTCGCTCAACCACCACGAGATCTGGTCCCTGCGCGGGATCGGCCTGCCCGCCGACCGGCTGCCGATGATCCTGGGCTGCGACGCGTCCGGTGTGGACACCGACGGCAACGAGGTCGTCGTCTACCCGGTGATCGATGACCCGGCGGACCCGCGCGGCTTCTCGCTGCTGTCGGAGCGCTGGCCGGGAACGCTGGCCGAGCGGGTCGCCGTACCGGCGGCGAACCTGGTGCCCAAGCCCGACGGCATCTCGTTCCTGGACGCGGCCTGCCTGCCCACTGCCTGGCTGACCGCCTACCACATGCTCACCGCGCGCGGCCGCGTCGCCGACGCCGGGTCGGTGCTGGTGCAGGGCGCGGGCGGTGGGGTGGCCACGGCGGCGGTCGCGCTCTCGGTCGCCCTCGGCAAACGGGTGTACGCGACCAGCCGCGACGCCGCCAAACGCGAGCGGATCGCCGAACTGGGCGCCACCGCGGTCGAGCCCGGCGCCCGCCTGCCCGAACGCGTGGACGTGGTGATCGAGTCGGTGGGGGCGCCGACCTTCGAGCACTCCCTGAAGTGCTCGGCACCGGGCGCCCGCATCGTGGTCTGCGGCGCGACCGGGGGCCCGTTCCCCAAGGTCGACCTGCGCCGGGTGTTCATGATGCAGCTGGAGATCCTCGGCAGCACGATGGGCACGGCCGAGGAACTGGCCGCGCTACTGAAGCTCTGCGTGGAGCGCGACATCCGCCCGGTGATCGACTCCACCTACGGCTTCTCGGCGGTGGGCGACGCCTTCGCGCGGCTCAACTCCGGTGAGATCTTCGGCAAGGTGACCGTCGACCACCTGCACTAGGAGCCGCCGTCTCTAAAAGTCGCCGTCGAAGTTGTCGCGCCGCTCGAGTCGCCGCTCGGCGCCGGTGTCACCGTAGAGGCTCCAGCGCCAGAAGTCGGTCGTCGCGTCGGCCACCAGGTCGAAATCCGCGCCGCTGGTGACGACGTGACCGGCGTCGGGCAGGGTCAGCATGGCCTTGGGCCACGGCACGGCTTTGTAGGCGGCGAGCCCGTCGGCGTACTGCACGGTCTTGTCGCGCTTGCCGTGCACGAACAGCACGGGAATCGCCGAGCCGGTGAAGACGCCGGGCAACACCTGCCGGCCGGCCAGCACGACCGCGGCGGTGAGCCGGGCGTCCCGGGTGCCGCTGAGCATCCCGATCGTGGTGATACCCCCGCCGGAATGCCCGGCGGCGGCGACGTGATCCCGGTCGAGGCGCCCCGCCAGCGGATCGCCGGCCTTACCGTCGAGGGCGAGCACCCGGGTGAGCACGTACGAGGCGTCGGCCGGCTGATTGAGCAGGTCGATGACGTCGAAGTCGGCAACGCCGGTGGAGGTGTGCGGATAGGCGGCCGCCGCGACGACAAAACCGGCCCGGGCCCAGCGGACGAGAATGTCGGCATAATCGCTGGGCTGGGCGGTGAGCCCGTGACTGAAGACGATCACGGGGAACGGGCCGTCGCCGGTGGCGGGATACCAGACCGTGGTCGGCAGCGGCCGGTCCTTGCCGCGGCTGAGCTGCAGTTTGCGGGTCTTGACGGCGAAGGTCTTGCTCGGCGCCTCGCCGCGGGTGGGCACCGGGCTGCTGGCGACGCTGGGTCGCACGCTCGGCGCGGCAGCCTTGGAAGAGGCTGGCGTCGCTCCACTCGAGCCCGCGGAGCCTTCACCGCCGGAAGCGGCGGAACAGGAGGTGAGTGCGCCGGTCGCGCAAACGGCAGCGAGCAGAAGCGCGACGGTACGGCGTCCCATCCGCCCATTGTGCCCGGCTCCCGAGGCATGGCCCGGCCGCGCGCCCCGCGTAGTGGGAGAGGTCTCAGGCCTACGTCGCGCGAAAGTGGAGGTTGCGGGCCGGCGTCGGGCGTAGTGCGGGAGGTTCAGGTTGGCGTCGCGCGCAGTGGGCGGTCTCGGGCCGGTGCCGTGCGTAGTGGGGCGGTCTCAGGTCGGTGTCGCGCGGAGATCGGGTGATGTCCTCGCGATCCTTGTCGCGGCGGGGCACGCCCGGCGCTCACATGCCGGCATCGACGACCTCGACGGTGCTGGTGATCGCCCGCGGCTGCGGATCGGCGTTGATCCGCTCAGCGTAGCCAGCCGGACACACCCACGATCGGGTGATATCTCCGAGGCCGGAACGAACGCCCTGCTAGGAGGCCGGGAGGCACTGTCGCGGGGGTGCCGGGCTTCGCTATGGTCGTGCGCATGCCTGACAACACCGTCGACCCGAGCGGCAACACCGAGGCGTTCCGCGCTTTCACGCAGAAAACGCCGCAGGAGCCGCCAGCCGCCTCCAAGACCCCGCTGATCATCGGCGCCGGCGCGGCCGCGATCGTCCTGATCGCGCTGATCGCCTGGCTGGCCCTGGGCTGACCAGGACCAAGCCGACCTACCCGGGCTGAGCGCGGGCCGGGATGCCGGCGGGTCACACCCGTCACGCCCGGCCCGCCCGGCCGCAAACCCACACCACACCCCCGTCGGCCTGGACCTGGACCGCGAAGCCGCCGCCGTCCTTTCAAGCACCACAACCCTGCGGGTCGCCCACGGCTGTGCGGGCCGCAGGGCTGTGCGGGGTCGCCCACGGCGGGTCGCCCACGGTCGTGTGGGCCGTCCACGGTCGTGTGGGCCGTCCACGGTCGTGCGGGCCGTCCACGGCTGTGCGGGCCGCAGGGCTGTGCGGGGTCGTCCACGGCGGGTCGTCCACGGTTGTGCGGGCCGGTCGTGGCCGGGTGAGCTGCTTAGGTCCGTAGCTCGGCGGTTGCCTGCTGGGCGATCTCCAACTCCTCGTCTGTCGGGACCACGCAGATCTTTACTCGGGCGTTGTCCGGGGAGATGATGCGGGCGCCGCGGGCGTTGCGGGTTTCGTCGATGGTGATGCCCAGGGCCGACAGACCGGACAGCGCCGCGGATCGGACCTGGGGGGAATTTTCTCCGACGCCCGCGGTGAAGGTGATCGCGTCCGCGCCGCCCAGGATCGCCAGATAGGCACCGACGTATTCCTTGATGCGCCGGCAGTAGACGTCGAAGGCAAGCGTCGCTGCCGAGTCGCCTGCGGTCAGGCGCTCCTGCACCGCCCGCATGTCGTTTTCGCCCGCGAGCCCCTGCAGGCCGGCGAAGCGGGTCAGGGATCGCTCGATCTCGTCGATCGGGAGCCCGGCGACCCGGTGCAGGTGGAAGATCACCGTCGGGTCGACGTCGCCGCTGCGGGTGCCCATCACGAGCCCGGACTGTGGTGACATGCCCATCGAGGTCGCCACGCTGCGGCCCCCTGAGACCGCGCAGGCGCTCGCGCCGTTCCCCAGGTGCAGGGTGATCACCTTTGCCTCTTCGGCGGGCAGGTCGAGCAGCTCAGCGGTCTGCCGGGCCACGTATGCGTGTGAGGTGCCGTGGAAGCCGTAGCGGCGGATCTGCCAGCGCTCTGCCAGCGACGCGTCGATCGCGTATGCCACCCCGTCCGGGGGGATCGTCTGGTGGAACGCCGTGTCGAAGACCGCTATCTGCGGGACGTCGGGCAGCAGCTTGCGGGCCACCGCGATGCCGCTGAGCGCGGCCGGGTTGTGCAGCGGCGCCAGGGGGATGAGCCCTTCGATCACGGCGAACACCTCGTCGTCGACGACGGTGGCCTTGCCGAACTCGCTGCCGCCGTGCACGACCCGGTGCCCGACCGCACCGAGACCCGACAGGTCGATCGAGGCCATCACCCGTTGCAGGGCCGCCTCGTGGTCGCCCGCGTCCCCGCCGGCCTCGCCGATCCGCTCGATCAGCCCCTTGGCCAGGGTCGTCGTGCCGTCGAAGAGGCGGTATTTGACCGAGGACGAGCCGGTGTTCAGGACGAGGATCTTCATGAGCGGGCCTGGATCGCCGTGATCGCCACCGTGTTGACGATGTCCTTGACCGTCGCGCCGCGGGACAGGTCGTTGACCGGGCGGCGCAGGCCCTGCATCACCGGGCCGACCGCGACCGCGTTGGCCGAGCGTTGCACGGCCTTGTAGGTGTTGTTGCCGGAGCTGAGATCCGGGAAGACGAAGACCGTGGCCTTGCCGGCCACCAGGCTCTCCGGCAGCTTGGTCGCCGCCACGCCGGGATCGATCGCGGCGTCGTATTGGATGGGGCCCTCCACGGGTAGGTCGGGACGGCGCTCGCGGACGATTCTCGTCGCGGCGGCCACCTTTTCCACGTCGGCGCCCGTGCCCGAGCTGCCGGTCGAGTAGGAGAGCATGGCGACGCGTGGCTCTATGCCGAACGCGGCCGCCGTCTGCGCGGACGACA
This sequence comes from Actinoplanes sp. ATCC 53533, assembly GCF_003947245.1. Taxonomy (NCBI): domain Bacteria; kingdom Bacillati; phylum Actinomycetota; class Actinomycetes; order Micromonosporales; family Micromonosporaceae; genus Actinoplanes; species Actinoplanes sp. ATCC 53533. Next base: position 20,100 of record NZ_QHHV01000034.1, read on the forward strand.
GGGCGATGTCGGCCAGCTGGGCCGCGTCCGGATCGGGGTTGACCGCGCAGTCGCCGTAGACCAGCACCCGGTCGGCGAGCAGCATGAAGAACACGCTGGAGGCGACGGACACCTCGGGCACCGTCTTGATGATCTCGAACGCGGGCCGGATGGTGGCGGCGGTGGTGTGGTTGGCGCCGGAGACCATGCCGTCGGCGAGCCCCGAGGCGACCATCATCGTGCCGAAGTAGTTGACGTCGCGGACCACGTCGTATGCCAGGTCGAGGGTGACGGCCTTGTGCTTGCGCAGCTCCGCGTATTGCTCGGCGAAGCCGTCGCGCCAGCCGCTGGTGGCCGGGTCGACCAGCCGGGCCGCGCCGATGTCGACGCCGAACTCGCGCGCCCGCCGGGTGATCTCCGCAGGGTCGCCGAGCAGGGTCAGATCGGCGACGCCGCGGCGCAGCAGCGTCTCGGTCGCCCGCAGGATCCGCTCGTCGGTGCCCTCGGGCAGCACCAGGTGGCGGCGGTCGGCCCGGGCCCGCTCGATCAGGTCGTTTTCGAACATCAGCGGGGTCACCCGGCTGGACCGGGTCACGTCGAGCAGCCGGGTCAGCTCGGCGGTGTCCACATGATGCTCGAAGGCGCCGAGCGCGGCCTCCACCTTGCGCGGGGTGGCGGGGCTGAGCCTGGCCTCGATCCGGCCGGCCGCGCTGATCGTGTGGTAGCTGTCGGTGTGCACCACCAGCATCGCCAGGCCGGTGTTGAGCCGCTCGATGACCCGCACCGCGCGCGGGTCGGGGAACTCGCCGATGGTCAGCACCAGCCCGGCGAGCGTCACGTTGCCGGCGGCGTGCGCGGCGCTCGCGGCGACGAGCAGGTCGGCGCGGTCGCCGGGGGTGATGAGCAACGCCCCGTCGGTGAGATGGTCGAGCAGGGCCGGCACGTGCGCGGCGCCGACCACGTAGTCGAGGACGTCGCGGTCGAGCGCGGCATCGCCGCCGGCCAGCACGGTGGCGTCGAGCGCGGTCGCGACCTCGGCGACGGTCGGCGCGGCGATGGTGGGGATCTCGGGGATCGCCCAGACCGGCACCGGCAGCCCGGTGGGTGGGACGGCCCCCTCGGGCACCCGGTTGGCGATCACGGCCAGCACCGTCGCGTTCAGATCCACAAGCGAGTGGTATGCGGAGCCGACTGCGGCCGCCAGCTCGCTGCGCCGGCCCTGACCACCCACGACGGGCACCACCACGCTGCCGAACTCGTTGGCCAGCAGCGCGTTGAAGGCCAGCTCGCGGGGCATCTCGTCGTGCCCGGAATCCTGACCGTCGGAGAAGTCGCTGCCGATGACGACCACCGAGGCGCACTGCCGCTCGACCGCGCGGTAGCGCTCGACGATCCGGGCGACGAGCTCCTCGCGCTTGCCGTCAGCCACCAGGGCGGCCGCCTCGGTCGTGGTGACCCCGAACGACTCCGCGTAGGGCGCGACGACCGGGTATCGGCTGGTGAGCAGGGTCAGCAGCGGATCATCGCCGTGACCGAGGACCAGCGGCCGGAAGACGCCGATCCGGGCGACCTGCCGGGACAGCAACTCGACCAGCCCCAGCGCGACTGTGCCCTTGCCGACCCCGGGACCCACCCCGGCCACATAAACGCTGCTCGCCACGTGCTCAACCTACCGGCCGCGCCATGATCGTGCCCGAGGTCGGGGCAGCCTGTGGACAACGGCTGGACCTGTGGACAACGGCTGGAGCCGGGAGCGGGAGGTGGCCGTTGAACGGGCCACTCGCTGTGGCCGTATTGGTCGGTGCCGACCGGATCGGCGAGCACGCCGGCGCGGGCCGGGAAGCTGTGTGATTTGTCCTTGCTCATCCGGGTTACTAGGCAGTAGGTTTCTGCCTGCGTCGATCGGTATCAATCCGACGATTGCTGACCAATCGGATCTGACCCAACACCCTCTGCCGTCGGCTTGCGGTGCCGCACCGTCATGTCCGCACGCAGGAAGGATGGAGCATCGTGCCGCTACCCCGTCCCGCCTTCACTCCCGGCTCCCGGCGGGTGATCGCCGGCTTGGCCGTCACCGCGGTGGCCACCGGTGCCGCCCTGCTCGCAATCGGATTGCAGAGGCCGGCCGCCGAAGCTGTCTGGGCCGAGGCGGTGCCGGTCGCGGTCGCCCGCCCGGCAGCGGCGAGCCCCGCGCCGTCGAGCGGCGCCGTCGAGCCCGCCAAGTCCTATGTGGGAGGTGTCCGGCTGGCCTCCTACGACGCCTCCGCCGGGACGGCGTTGCTGGCCACGGCCGATACGAGCGGCGGCGCGACCGCCCAGGTGCGGTCCGGTGATGTGATCGCGAGCCCGCCCAGCGACGCGGCACCGCGCGGGGCGTTGTTCAAGGTCGGGAAGGTCACTCCCACCGACGCGGGAGTCGAGGTCAGCACCGAGCCGGCGACGCTGAGTGACGCACTGGGCGCGGCCGAGGTGGACCGCACCTTCCAGGCCAAGGACATCGCCATAAGCGTCACGCCGCTGGCCACCGGCGTGCGGCCCGCGACGAGAGTGCCGGCGCTGCGTGGCGCGACCACCGGCACCGGAACCACCGCGCCGTCACCCACCCCGAGTAGCGCGAAGAGCACCTCCCCGAGCACAAAGAGCACCTCCCCGAGCACAAAGAGCACCTCCCCGAGCACAAAGAGCACAGCGCCGAGCGCAAAGAAGACAGCGCCGAGCACGCCAAGCACGAGGAACACGCCAAGCAAGCCGAGCGCGAAGAGCACGCCAAGCACGCCGAGCGCGAAGAGCACGAGGAGCACGCCGAGCGCAAAGAGCGCAGCACCGAGCGCGAAAAGCACAGCGCCGAGCGCGAAGAACACAGCACCGAGCGCGCCCAACAGCCCAGCCGCGGCGACCAGCACGAACGCCGAACGGACGGCCGCGACCGAGGCGACCATCCCGGGCCTGGCCATCGGCGGCACCGAGATACTCGACCCGACCCGTACCGCGGACGGCGGGCTGTTGCTCTCCCTGGACATCCCGCTCGCCGGCGTCGCCGGCATCACGGGCACGAGCAAGGGCGGGCCGATGCTGTCCGGTTGGGTGGGCCTCACCCCGCAGCTGATCTTCTCGTACGGGCAGCAGAAGGCCGAGATCGGCGTGGGGGGCAAGTACACCTACGGTTGGCAGGTGCACGCCGCGCTGGCCGGGCTGGCCGACACCGGTGAGACGGCGCTCCGGTTGCCCTTCGCCGAGGTGCATCTCAGCCAGACCTTCTGGATCGGCCCGGTGCCGGTGGTGCTCAGCGTCGACCTGACCTACTTCTACCGGCTTACCGCGCAGGGCGGCCTGAGCATCGACACCGAGCAGACGACCACCGGTGAGTTCGCGGTCGGCGCCGCCTACGACTCGCGGACGGGCTGGGGTCCGCTCAACCGCAACACCGCCACCACCCAGGGCGACGCCCTCCCGACCCTGACCGGGCGGGGCGACCTGCGGGCCACCATCGGCGCCGACCTGGCCGTCTTCCTCTACGACGCGGCCGGCGTGACCGGGCGGCTGGCCCCGTACCTGCGGGCCGCGGTGGACGCCACCCTGGAGCAGGCGCGCTGGGGGGTGTACGCCGGCTTCGATCTCACGGCGACGCTCACCCTGCAGTTGAAGATCTTCGGCAGCACGATCCTGCGCGCCGACCTGCCGATCCCGCCCGTGCACGCCGAGTGGAAGGTGGCCGCCAGCGACCCGGAGCCGGCCGTGCCCATCGCGGGCTGAACGAGGATAGGGGCCTACTCCTCGTCGTCCTCGTCGTCGCGGGCGAGCCAGGTGGCGAAGCGCTCGATCGGCGTCTCGAACTCCGGGTGCGCGTCGACGAAGTTCTTCAGCTGCTCGCCGACCCATTCCAGGGTCACGGATTCCTCGCCGCGCCGCTCGATGAGTTCCTCGATACCACGGTCGGTGAAATACATGATCGGATAGTAAGCGGGGGCGCTCCGCCGCAGCGGAGCGCCCCCGACCTTCTCAGCTCGTCACGGCCGGGGCAATGCCGCCTCGACCAGCGCCGACTGCTCGGCGTCGTGGAGCTTGACCGAACCGACCGCCGGGGCGGCCGCGGCGGGCCGCGAGATCCGGCGCAGGCGTACGCCCTCGAGGTGCTCGAGCAGGTTGAGCGCCACGAACGACCAGGCGCCCTGGTTGGCCGGCTCCTCCTGTACCCACGCGAAGTCCTCCGCGTTCGGGTATTTGCTGAGCTCGGCCTTGAGCTCCTCGACGGGCAGCGGGTAGACCTGCTCCATCCGGATGATCGCCGTGTCGGTGATGCCGCGCTCGGCCCGGGCCTGGAACAGGTCGTAGTAGGCCTTGCCCGAGCAGAGCAGGACCCGCTTGACCGCGCCGGCGTCCAGCGGCGTGCCGTTGACCCCGGCGTCGCCGATGATCGGCTGGAATCGGCCGGTGGTGAAGTCGGCGACCGACGACACCGCCAGCTTGTGTCGCAGCAGCGACTTCGGCGAGAAGACGACCAGCGGCTTGCGCTTGCTGGACAGCGCCTGACGACGCAGCAGGTGGAAGTAGTTCGCCGGGGTGGTCGGGTTTGCCACCCGCATGTTGTCCTGCGCGCAGAGCTGCAGGAACCGCTCCGGACGGCCGGACGAGTGGTCCGGGCCCTGGCCCTCCTGGCCGTGCGGAAGCAGCAGCACCAGCGACGACTGCTGGCCCCACTTCACCTCGCCGGAGGAGATGAACTCGTCCACGATCGACTGGGCGCCGTTGACGAAGTCGCCGAACTGCGCCTCCCAGAGCACCAGCGCCTCGGTGTTCTCGACCGAGTAGCCGTACTCGAAGCCCATCGCCGCGTATTCGCTGA
>NZ_QHHV01000350.1:0-5694 GCF_003947245.1 Actinoplanes sp. ATCC 53533
CGTAGGTGGCCACCTTGCCGGTCTTGGAGTAGCCCGCCGCCACGTAGCCGGCCAGGAAGGCCGCCTGCTCGGTGGCGAACTGCATCGGGAAGACGTTGGTCGCGTCCGCGATGCTGCTGTCCACGATGCCGAACTGCTGGGTGGTGTTCTCCTTGGCTACCTTCCCGGTGGCGTCGCCCATCAGGCCGCCGACCGAGAGGATGAAGTTGCACTTCTGCGTGACGAACTGCCGCAGGTTGGGCTCGTAGTCAGCCTCGGCCGTCGAGGCCACGTACTTCGGCTCGACATTGCTCTGGGCTTCCTTGGCGGCCTGCAGGCCGGCCCATGCAGAGGCGTTGAACGACCGGTCGTCGATGCCACCGGTGTCGGTGACCATGCACGCCTTATATGCGGTTGCGGCACTCGAGGCCGAACCGGTCGGTGTCTCTTCAGGGGCGTCGCCACAGGCAGCGGCGGCGAGCGAGAGCCCACCCGCCGCGAGAATCGCAACGATTCGCTTCCCACGTACTGGGCGCAAGACGCCCTCCTTCCACAGCGCACCGACACCTCGCGGTGCGTCTCAGGTCGGGAGCGTAGCCGCAGGCCACGGCGGCGTCAGGAAATCAGGCCGGACTGTTGGCGCACCGTTACCTGCCCGCGATCCGGCGGCCGCCTGAACGCCGCTTTAGCAAGGCTGAGGCGGGAATTGCCCGGTTGCCCGCGTAACGCGCCGTTAATCTTTCGGCGGCGCCGGACTCCGAGCCGCGATTTCTTCAGCCCGCCGGGCCTCGGGGGCGGCCGCGCGCCAGGCCCGGACACCCAGCGCACCGACCGCCGTGCCGATCACCAGCGACGCGCCGATCAGCAGGGCGTGCACCCAGAGGAACGAGGTCGGTCCGCCGTCGGCGAACGACCGGTCGTCCTTCCAGATGGCCAGGCCGAACCGGGGCCAGATGAGCCACGTCCAGACTCCGACCAGGACCAGAAACGCCGACCACCGTCGCGAAAGCACCACGGCACGAGTATGCGCCGCGCCCCCGACCGCAGCTCAGCCGACCAGCGCGGGCGTCCGATCCGGGCCTGCGGCCGCGACCTCGGCGGCCGGCCGGGCCAGACCGCGCCTTCCGGCCGCGACCAGCAGCAGACCCCCGATCGCGTACGCGCAGAGCACCGCGAGCGCCGAGCCGGCCCCGTTGCCGTCGAAGTACGCGACCGAGCGCAACAGCGTCGACCCGGCCCCGATCGGCAGCGCCTGCCCGACCGCTCCCCAGGGTTGCGGCAGCAACTCCGCCGCGGAGCTGACCCCGGAGAGTGCGTTGCCCACCAGGAAGACGACCAGCGCCCCGAGGGCCAGCCCGGCACGGTCCAGGACGGCGGCGAGCCCGGCGACCGTGCCGGAGACGGCCAGCCCGAACAGCCCCAGCACCGCCGCGACGCTCAGGTAGTCGCCCGGCAGCACGCCGAGCCAGGCCTGCTGGACGGCCGCCCCGGCGAGCCCCGCGAGGACGGCGAACGTGCCGAGCGCGACGAACCGGGCCGCCCGGCGCTTGACCAGGAGGAAGGTCAGCATCCCGGCGAGCAGCCCGGTGATGGCCAGCGGCAGGAAGCCGGCCCCGAAGGCGGCGCCGCGTGGGTCGTCCGGGTCGGTGGGCACGACGTCGACGACCGGCACCGGGGCGCCGCGGCCGAGCTCCGCGGTGGCCTGGGTGAGCAGGGCGGCGACGGTCGGGCCGGCCGCCGAGGCGACGTGCAGGGCCGGGCCGTCGGTGCCGAGGACGATCGCGCCGTACACCTCGCGGTCGCGGATCGCGGCGTCGGCGTCGGCGACCACCCGCAGGTCGAAGGCGCCCGGGTGGGCGGCGCGGAGCTGATCGGCGAGCTGTGTCGCGGCGGGCTCCGGGCCGGCGACGGCCAGCGGCAGATCCCGGGGCGCGATCTCGGCGGCCGGACCGGCGAAGAGCGGCACGAGCAGTGCCTGGAAGGCGACGACGACAACGGCGAGGACGACGGCGAGCGTCGTAGCCCGGGGTGACCTGGACATGAGGACTCCTAAAAACGAATGCTCGTTCTCTTATGCGCCCAGCGTGCGCCTCCCCCGCCGAGTTCGTCAAGAACGAGCATTCGTTTTAGACTGTGGGACGTGCCACGCGTCTCCGCCGAACACCTCACCGCCCGCCGCGAGCAGATCCTCGCCGCGGCGCGCCGCTGCTTTCTGCGCAACGGCCTGCACAACACGACGATGCAGGACCTGATCGGTGAGGCCGGGCTGTCGGTGGGCGCGGTCTACCGCTACTTCAAGTCCAAGAACGAGATCATCAACGCGATCTCGCAGACGGTCGCCGCCGGTCTCGCCGCCAGGCTCGACGAAGTGGCCGCGCGGGACCTGCCCCTGCTGGAGGCGGTGAGCGCGGCGCTGGATGTTGTCGACGCGCAGCTCGGCCCGGACGGCAACTTCCCCCTGGTGGTCCAGGTGTGGAGCGAGGCCGTCCTCGACCCCGCGATCGGCGCTATCGTCCGCGAGCGCTATCTCGAGTTACGGCGACCCTTCCGGGCGATCGCCGTCCAGGCCGTCGCCCGGGGCGAGCTCAAGCCGGACACTGACCTGGACGCGACGGAAGCCGCGCTGTTCGGGCTACTCCCGGGCTACGCGCTGCAGCGTCAGCTGGTCGGAAGCCCGGACAAGGCGACCTACCTGGCCGGGCTGCGCGCCCTCATCAGCTGACGGCCGCCACGACCAGCCGGCCCCCGACCGGCCGCCACGACCGGCCCGCCCCCGACCGGCCGCCACGACCGGCCGCCACGACCGGCCGCCACGACCGGCCCGCCCCCGATCGGCCCGCCACGACCGGCCCGCCTCCGATCGGCCCGCCATGACCGGCTCAGCGGCACCCGGTCAGGTTCCGGCGGTCAGCTTCGCGGCGATGCGGGCGAAGCCGGCGCGCACCTCGGCCTCGGACGGCGGGCGGCCCGGCGTGGTGCGCCGCGGGCTGTCGCCGCCGTCCAGCTCGGTCGCGGTGGTGTCCAGGTCCTGGCCGGACCGGGCCAGCTCGATCTCGTCGCGGATCGCCGCCGCGTCGGCCAGCGGCAGCAGCGGCTCGACCACCGCCATCAGGTCCTCGTCGGCCACGACCGCCTGGGCCAGCGCCAGCGCGTGCGGCCGCTCGTACGGCCCGCAGACCAGCGGTTCCCATTCCTGTTCGTCGTCCAGCGCGCCGATGGTGATGACCCATGGCAGGTTCGCCACCGGCGAGTCAGGCGGCAGATGCAGTGTCACGAGAGTGCCCACGCGCTCATCATTCCGGGCGGTCGTGCCGAATCCAGGTATTTTGCCCCACCGGGGCAGTTTTATCGTCAGCCGACAGATCGACAACGCGACCGTGCGGGCTGGTCGCCGCCCAGGCCGCGCCGAACAAAAGCAACTGGTTGAAGACGTACAGATAGACCAGGACGCCGACGGCGCTGGCCACCAGGCCGTACGCCGGGTTGCGCTCGACCAGGCCGACGAACGACTTGCCGACCGTGTTCAGCAGGGTGATGCCGATGCCGACCTGCAGCACCGGCGGGGCCATCCGGCGCGCGGTCATCCGCAGCCGCGGCACGGCGGCCAACAGGGCCGCCGCCAGCAGCATGTTGATCGCCACGGTCAGGATCAGGCTGACCGTCGAGCGCAGGAACGCCACGTGCCCGTCGGCGATCCACTCCAGCAGCGATTCCAGGCCGTAGACCGCGAACACCGAGACGGCGAGCAGCAGCAGGATCCCGATCATCACCAGCAGGTCGACGACCTGGCGCACGCCGATGTAGCCGGGCTGCTCGTTGAGCCGCCAGATCAGCCGCTGCGACGAGCGGATCGCCTCCACCCAGCCGATGCCGGTGAAGATCAGGCCCACGATGCCCACGATGCCCACGGTCCGGCCGCTGTCCAGGATCGCCTTGACATCCAGGAACGGCAGGTTCTGCCCGAGGAACTGCTGCACGACGTCGAACAGTTCGACGTTGGATTTGATCAGGAAGCCGAAGATGGAGTAGCCGATCAGCGCCAGCGCGAAGACCGCGAAGAAGCCGTAGTACGCGATCGCGGCGGCGAGCCGGCCGCCGAGAACCTCGTCATACCGCAGCATCGCGCGGCACAGGTGGTCGAAGTACCGCGAGCGGTGCCGCAGCGCCATGATCCGGGCCTCGACCGCCGCGTACGCCCGGTCGATGGCATTCACGCCGCCGACCGTACCCAATCCGGTCGGGTCTGTCGGCACGATCCCGGGCGACTTTTCCGCAGGCCGGGCCGGCCCCGCGCCGCCGGCCCGATCCGGGCCGTCCACGGGCCCGGGCAGGCTCTCCACCGGGCCGGGCACGTCGTCCACAGAGCCGGGCACGCCGTCCACAGAACAGGGCACGTCGTCCACAGAGCCGGGCACGCCGTTCACAGAGCCGGGCGGGCCGTCCGCAAGGCCTGGCGGGCCGTCCGCGGGACCGGGCTGGCTAACGCAGGCCGCCGAGCGGGAAGTCGCGCCGGCGCTGCCAGGGGCCCTCGCCGCCGTGCGAGAAGAGGGCGAAACCGCTGACGTCGAAGCGCGCCGAGAAGCCGGCGAGATCGTCGAAGACCGCGTCCAGGGCGTCGCCCGGCACGTCCTGGGCGACGGTCACGTGCGGGTGGTACGGGAACCGGGTGTCCCGGTTGATCGCCTCGGACGCGGTGATCGCGGCGGCGAGCAACTCGCACTCGCTGATGCCGACCGCGAGGGTCACGAAGACGACCTCGGTGATCGGCCGGAACGTACCGGTGCCGCGCAGGTGGATGGTGAACGGGTCCTGCGCCGTGGCCACCGCCTCGAGGTGCTTCTCGACGTCCTGCCACGACTCGGTGCGGATCTCGGTCGGGCCCAGCAGCGTGACGTGTGCCGGCGTGTATGCCGCCTGCGGATCGCCCGCCGCGGCCCGGCGGCGGGTCAGCGCCGAGCCCCACGGCTCGGGGATGTCGATCGCGACGCCGATGCGCGTCGTGCCCTCGGCCACGCGGCTCAGACCTCGCGTGCCGGGCTGAGGAAGCCCAGGTGCTGGTAGGCGTTCGCCAGGGTGACCGCGGAGACCGCCCGGGCCTTGTCGGCGCCGACCGCGAGGATCTTGTCCAGGTAGCCCGGATCTTCGAGGTAGGTGCGGGTGCGCTCCTGGACCGGCTTGACGAACTCGACGAAGACCTCCGCGAGGTCCTTCTTGAGGTCGCCGTAGCCGCGGCCGTCGTACTGTTCGAGCAGTTCGTCTATGGTCCGCTGGGTCAGCGCCGCGTACATGGTCAGCAGGTTGCTGATGCCGGGCTTGTTCTCCTCGTCGTAGAGGATCTCGCGGCCGGTGTCGGTGACCGCCGACTTGATCTTCTTGGCCGACCGGGCGGGCTCCTCCAGCAGCTCGAGGATGCCGTTCGGCGAGGACGCGGACTTGGACATCTTCGCCGTCGGCTCCTGCAGGTCGGTGATCTTCGCCGTGTCCCGCACGATGTAGGCCGAGGGCACGGTGAAGGTCTTGCCGAACCGGGTGTTGAAGCGCTGGGCCAGGTCGCGGGTGAGCTCGAGGTGCTGACGCTGGTCCTCGCCCACCGGCACGGCGTCGGCCTGGTAGAGCAGGATGTCGGCGGCCTGCAGGATCGGGTAGGTGAACAGGCCGACGCTGGTGGTCTCCGAGCCCTGCTTGGCGGACTTGTCCTTGAACTGGACCATCCGG
>NZ_QHHV01000351.1:0-9358 GCF_003947245.1 Actinoplanes sp. ATCC 53533
GTATTCCTCGGCGCCCGGGCGGGCGACGTGCTCGAAGAGCTCCAGGCCGGTGTACATGCCCCAGGAGGGCGAGAGCATGCTGGCCAGCACCGTACGGATCTTGAACATCGGCGGTCCGCCGTGCTGCAGCGACTCGTGCAGGATGTCCGGGGTGTTCGGCCAGAAGTTGGGCCGCATCCAGTCGATCGAGGCCTTGAGCTGGCCGATGTATTCCTTCATCTCCCAGGCCGTGGTGCGCCAGGTGAAGTACGTGTAGGACTGGGTGAAGCCGATCTTGCCGAGCCCGTTCATCATGGCCGGCCGGGTGAACGCCTCGGCGAGGAACAGCACGTCCGGGTCGACGTCCTTGATCTTGGCGATCACCCACTGCCAGAAGTTCAGCGTCTTGGTGTGCGGGTTGTCCACCCGGAAGATCTTGACGCCGTTGGAGACCCAGTGCAGGACGATGCGCAGGACCTCCTCGCGCAGGCCCTTGGGGTCGTTGTCGAAGTTCAGCGGGTAGATGTCCTGGTATTTCTTCGGCGGGTTCTCCGCGTAGGCGATCGTGCCGTCGGCGCGGGTGGTGAACCACTCCGGGTGCGTCGTGACCCACGGGTGGTCCGGCGCGCACTGCAGCGCCAGGTCCATCGCGACCTCGAGGCCGTTGTCCCGCGCGACGCCGATGAAGCGCCGGAAGTCGGCCAGGGTGCCCAGCTGCGGGTGGATCGCGTCGTGGCCGCCCTCGTCGGAGCCGATCGCCCAGGGCGAGCCCACGTCGATGCCCTCGCGGGCGACCAGCGTGTTGTTGCGGCCCTTGCGGTTGATCTTGCCGATCGGGTGGATCGGCGGCAGGTAGAGCACGTCGAAGCCCATCGCGGCGACGGCCGGGATGCGCTCGGCGGCGGTCGCGAAGGTGCCGTGCTTGATCGGCGTCGCGTCGGGGCCGACCTCGGCGCCCTCGGAGCGCGGGAAGAACTCGTACCACGACGAGAACAGGGCGCGCTGGCGGTCGACCCAGATCGCGTACGAGCGGGTGGTGGTCACGAGCTGGCGCACCGGGTGCTGCCAGAGCAGCTCCTGCAGATCGAGCGCGGGGGAGACCCGGGAGAACAGCGACCGCTGCGGGTCACGCAGGGCGGCGGCCGCGTCGCGGACCAGCTCCTCCTCGGCGTGCGGCACGATCTTGGCGGCCAGGTCCAGCATCTCGGCGCCCTCGGCCAGGTCGTTGGCCAGGTCCTCGAGCCCCTGCCCGGCGCCGATCTTCTTGGTCACGGCGTTGCGCCAGGTCTGGTACGGGTCGTCGAACGCCTCGATGGTGAAAGTCCACCGGCCCACCCGGTCGGGCTTGATCACCCCGTGCCACTGGTCCAGGCCGGGCTCGCCGGGGGTGAGCCGGGTGAACGGCTCGGCCTCGCCCTCCGGGCCCTGCCATACCACGTTCACGCCGAGGGCGTGGTGGCCTTCCCGATAGGACACCGCCGAGATGGGGACGAGCTCGCCGACCACCGCCTTCGCGGGGTAGCGGCCACAGGACACCGACGGCGTCACGTCTTCGATGGGAAAGCGACCGGTCATGATCTCCACCGTAATCTTGAGCGCGGGAGCGGGCACGGCGACAGGCGAATTGCCGCAGCCGTTCGCCCAGGTTTCTGGACAGACTTCTCCGGTATGGAGCAACCACAAACGGCCGAGCACCCAGTGCCGCTAAACCTACCGGAGAGCGTTCAGCGCGGCCCGTCCAGGCGCGCCATCGCGCCGGCCAGGAAACCGGTCAATTCCGCGCCGTGCCAGACCCGGGCCGGCTCGGCGTCGCGGGCCACGGAGCGGGCGAGCCGCTCGATGTTCAGCACGCCCGCCGCGCGGGTCGCCGCGAGCACCACGTTGCCCGCCTTGCGGCCGCGCAGCATGCCCGGCGGGGCGATCAGCGCCACGTCGCCGAAGGCCGCGCGCAGGGTCGCCGCCTGGATCCGCGAATAGGACAGCGGCGGCACGTCGGTCAGGTTCATCGCCAGCACGCCGTCCGGGCGCAGCAGCCGGGCCGCCGCCGTCGCGAAGCCCACCCCGGCCACGCTCGCCGGCATCGCGGCCCCCTCGAACACGTCGACCACGATCACGTCGTACCCCGGCTCCCGCCCGGCGGTCACGAACTCGCCGGCATCACCCACCACGACCTCGATGGCGGCCGGCCACGGCAGCGACCGGGAGACCAGCGCGAGCAGCAGGCCGTCGCGTTCCACCACGGTCTGGACCGAACCGGGCCGCGTCGCGGCCACCCAGCGGGGCAGCGTCAGCGCGCCGCCGCCGAGATGCAAAACCGTCAACGGTACGGCCGCGGGCGCCGCCAACCGCAGCACCGTCGCCAGCCGGCGCACGTATTCGAACGCCAGATAGCTGGGATCGGCCAGATCGACATACGACTGCGGCACCCCGTCGACCAGCAGCGTCCAGCCCCGTTCCCGGCGGCGGTCCGGCTCGAGCGAGGCGACGCCGGAGGCGACCCGGGTGAAACTGGTTGCACGTCGGTTGCCGTGGGTTGCCATCGGGGCGAGGTTACTCATGGCGGGCCGGCCGGCGCCGAGAGGTAGCGTGACGCACCCCGTGGGGCGTGCGCACCGACCCTTTGGGGGCACACATGGCCGGACCGTCCACCGCGCTGTCGCCGGTCATCGCCGCCAGCACGCACTGGCTGGTCCGGGCCTACCCGTCCAGCGGCGCCGACCGGGCCGCGGACACCCTGGCCGAGCTGCAGGCGCGGCAGGCCGTGACGGTCGCCGCCTGGCTGCGCTACCCGACCCGGGTGGACGCCGAACTCGTCGCCATGGCGGGCCCCGGCGGCTCGGCGGTGCTGGACTGGCGGGCCGGCAGCGAGCCCGACGACGAGCTGGCCGAGGACGAGGGCTGGCGCACCTGGGTCGACGAGGTCGCGGTGAGCTGGGCCGCCTGCCTGCTCGCCGACCCGCGGCTGGCCGCGCGGGCCGTGGACTCGGTGGCCGCGGCCATCCCGATCACCGACGCCCGGCCCCGCCCCCGGGCGCGCCGGGCGGGCGACCTGCCCAGCGAGTTCCGCCGGCTGACCGCGCCGGATGCCCGCGACCTGGAGTCCGCGGCGCTGCTCCGCCACCCGGACCTGCTGGAACCGGTGGCGGAGTTGCACCGCGAGACCCTGATCTACCTGCTGGGAGTGGTCGCGGCCTAGCCGAGCGCCGGCGGTGGGCAGCGGCGGCCGGTGCACCGGCCGCCGCCCGCGTCCGTCAGGCCAGGCGGGCCGGGAAGCCGCCGGTGGCGATCGGGCCCCACCGCTCGATGGTGATCCGGATCAGGGATTTGCCCTGGTCCCGCATCGCCTGGCGGTATTCGTCCCAGTCGGCGTGCTCGCCCGAGATGACCCGGAAGTATTCGACCAGCGGCTCGACCGAATCCGGCAGGTCGATGACCTCCGCGACGCCGTCGACCTGGACCCAGGCGCCGTTGAAGCCGTCGGAGAGCACGCAGACGCTCACCCGGGAGTCGCGGCGGATGTTCGCCGCCTTGGCCCGCTCCGGGTAGGTCGAGATCACGATGCGGCCCTCGGCGTCCACGCCGCAGGTGTTCGGCGACGCCTGCGGGCGGCCGTCCCGGCGGGTGGTCATCAGGATCGCGTGATGCCGGGGGCGGAGGAACTCGAGCAGCTCCTCCCGGCCGACCACGGTGGTGGTGGCGACGGTGCGGGCCATGACTCTCCTCAGCTCGGCTGGTCGGCGTCGACCGCGATCGCGCCCGGGTGGCCGCCGGCCTGCTCGGCGGTGACCGCCGCGCCGATGATGCCGGCGTTGTTCAGCAGGGTGGCCGCCACGATCGGGGTGCGGATCTCGATCAGCGGCAGCCACTTGTCGGCCTTCTTGCTCACGCCGCCGCCGACGATGAACAGCCGCGGCGACAGCAGCATCTCCACGTGCCGCAGATAGTCCTGGACCCGGCCGGCCCACTTCTCCCAGCTCAGATCCTCGTGCTCGCGGGCGCGGTCGGAGGCGCGCAGCTCGGCGTCCTTGCCGTCCAGCTCCAGGTGGCCGAACTCGGTGTTCGGGATCAGCGTGCCGTCCAGGAACAGGGCGCTGCCGATGCCCGTACCGAAGGTCAGCATCATCGTCAGGCCGCGCTGGTCGTGCCCGGCGCCGAAGGCGACCTCGGCGACGCCCGCGGCGTCGGCGTCGTTGAGCACGGACACCGGCTTGCCGAGCCGCTCGCTGAACAGCTGCGCGGCGGGCGCGTCGAGCCAGGACTTGTCGACGTTGGCGGCGGTCCGGGTGACCCCGTCGACCACCACGCCGGGGAAGGTGATGCCGACCCGGTCGTAGCCGTCGAACTTCGCGGCGACCTCGGCGACCGCCTCGACGATGCTGCCGACATCCGACGGCTGCGGCGTCGGTACCCGGTGCCGCTCCTGCAGGAGCTCGCCGCGCACGGTGTCGACCGGCGCCCCCTTCACGCCGGAACCGCCGATGTCGATGCCAAGAATGGCCATGCCCGTTCTCCGTCTCCGGTGCGTTTCCGGGGTATGTACCCACGCGCACCCGAAGTCGAATCGTGCCATCCCCGGATCCGCCCCTGTTGGTACGGGGTACCCGGGCGATTCCGTTCAAGTCCCGCGCGTCGCGGCCGATAGGGCGGCTGTACCGGGTATCAGGCCCGGCGGGCGACTCCCCGACCCGCCGGCGTGAGGCCTGGGGAGGAGCATCGATGCGGAAACTCGCGGCCCTGACCGTCACCGCGGTCGCGGTGGCCGGCACTCTCGTGGTCACCGCACCCGCCCACGCGGCCGGAGGTGCGGGCTGGCTGAGCGCGAACTGGCTGGTCCAGAGCGGTACCACCAAGCTGAGCACAGTCATCAAGGCCGCCGGAGCCGACGAGGCGGACAAGGACAACCCGGACGACGGCGACTCCGCTACCGGGGTCGCGCTGACCGGTGCGGGGATCGGCGTCGCGCTCATCGACTCCGGGGTCTCGCCGGTCAAGGGCCTCGACGGTGCCGGGAAGGTCATCCACGGACCCGACCTGTCCTTCGAGTCGCAGGCGCCCAACCTGCGCTATCTCGACACGTTCGGGCACGGCACGCACATGGCCGGCATCATCGCCGGGCAGGACACCACCACCGGGATCGGCACCCCCTTCGCCGGGGTGGCGCCGGGCGCGCACGTCATCAGCGTCAAGGTGGCCTCCGCCGACGGCGCGAGCGACGTCTCACAGGTCATCGCCGGTATCGACTGGGCGGTCGCGCACCGCAACGACCCGGGTCTCAACATCCGGGTGCTGAACCTGTCCTACGGCACCCAGTCGACCCAACCGGCGGCCCTCGACCCGCTGGCCTACGCCGTCGAGAAGGCCTGGGAGGCCGGGATCGTCGTGGTCGTCGCCGCCGGCAACGACGGCTTCGCGGCGAACAGTCTCACCATGCCCGCCGCCGACCCGGACGTCATCGCCGTCGGCGGGGCCGATACCCGGGACACCGACGCGCGTACCGACGACGTCGTCGCGGACTTCAGCAACCGGGGCAACGCCGCGCGTCATCCCGACGTGCTGGCCGCCGGGCGTTCCGTGGTGTCGCTGCGCAGCCCGGGTTCGTACATCGACCGGACCTACCCGGGTGCGCGGCTGAGCCTGCTGGACGATCCCGAGCAGCGGTTCCTGCGCGGCAGCGGCACGTCGCAGGCGGCCGCGATGGTCTCCGGCTCGGTGGCGTTGCTGCTGCAGCAGCGTCCCGGCCTGCGGCCCGACCAGGTCAAGAAGCTGCTGATGAGCACCGCCGACCCGATCCTCTACGGCGACGCGTACGCGGCGGGCGCGGGCCAGATCAACGTCGCCCGCGCCGCGCGCACCAGGAGCGTCCTGGTGACCCCGCAGCTCAACGTCGCGGCCACCGGCCTGGGCTCGCTGGAAGCGGCGCGCGGCGGCGCGTACGTCTACGACTCCGTCACCGGCACGCCGCTGACCGGCGAGCGGGACATCTTCGGCATGGCCTGGGACGCCCGGGCCTGGACCGTGGCCTCGGCCACGCAGCGAAGCTGGATCGGCGGCACCTGGAACGGCTCGACCTGGACCGGCTCATACTGGACCGGCTCATACTGGACCGGCACCTACTGGGGTGCGACGGTCTTCGGCGGCCAGGCCTGGGCCCCGGCCACCTGGACCGGCCGATCCTGGTCGGGCGTCGCCTGGTCCGGGCGCAGCTGGTCGAGCGCCGTCTGGAGCGGGCGCAGCTGGTCCTCGCAGACCTGGACGGGCCGGTCATGGAGCGGGCGCAGCTGGTCCGCGGCCGGCTGGACCGGAGAGCCGTGGCACTAGCACAGCGCTGGCGACGACCGCGCCCGCAGCTCCTGGTGGGTCTGCTCACCGTGGGCATGGGCGCGGTCTCGGCCGCCGTGGCGCTCTCCTTCGCGCTCGGCGGCGTCGTCGTGCCCGCGATGCCCGGCGGGCTGTGGTGGGCCGCCGGGCTCGTGGTGCTGTTCTTCCTCACCGAGGGCTTCACCGTGCACGTCCGCGTCCGCCGCGGCGCCCACGGCATCAACGTCTCCGAGTTCCCGATGGTCTTCGGGCTGCTCTGCTTCGACCCGGTCACGGTGATCCTGGTCCGGGCCCTGGCCGGCGGCGCCGGCCTGGTCGCCATCCGCGGACATCGCGGTGCCAAGCTCGCCTTCAACGTCGCCCTGCTGGCCGTCCAGGCGAGCGTCGGCGTCCTGGTCTTCCACGCCGTCACCCCGCACGTGCTGGGCATCACCATCGACGGCGTGGGCCTGCGGACCCTGTTCGCCACCTACCTGGCCATGGTCGCGGCCGACGTGGTGGCGGCCGTGCTGCTCACCGCCGTGATCGCGGTGCACGACGACCCGGGGGAGTGGCGCCGGCTGCCGGCGGCCCTGCGCAGCACCTGGCTGGTCGTCCTCACCACCACGGGTGCCCTGATCAGCTTCCTGGCCGCGACCGAGCCGCGGTGGGCGCCGGCGCTGGTCGGCATCGTGGCCGTCGTGCTGCTGCTGGCCTACCGCGCCTACATCGCGCTGGGCGACGGCAACGCCGAGGTGGAGCAGCTCTACGGCTTCACCCGGGCGCTGGACGGCGCCGGCGGCATCGACGACCTGGTCGCCGTGGTGCTGGACCGGGCCCGCGACGTGCTGCGGGCGGGCACGGCCGAGCTGGTCGTCGCGCACGGTGACGAGCTGCGGCACACCCTGCTGGCCGGGCAGTCCGGGCAGCCCACGGTGCGCCTGGGCGGGCCCGGTGCCGACGCCTGGCTGACCCCGGCGCTGCTCGGCGACCCGGTGCTGCGCCCGGCCGGCCCGGCGGGCGCGGCAATGGCCGTGCCGGTGGTGTTCGGCGAGCACCGGGCGGCGCTGGTCGTCGCGGACAGCCTCGCCGACGCGGGCCGCTTCGACGAGGCCAAGCTGCGGTTGTTCGGCGCGCTGGCGAACCACGCCGGCGCGGCGCTGGGCCGCGCCGACCTGGTCGACCGGCTGCGCCGCGAGGCCGCCGCGAAGCAGCACCTGGCCCTGCACGATCCGCTCTCCGGGCTGCCCAACCGCCGGCACTTCCAGGAGCTGCTCGACACCGGCCTGGCTGCCGCGCGCGCCGACGGCTCGGCGCTGGCCGTGCTGGTGCTCGACCTGGACCGCTTCAAGGAGATCAACGACGCGCTCGGCCACGAGACGGGTGACGCGCTGCTGCGCGAGGTCGGCGAGCGGCTGCGCGCGTACCTCGACGGGCGTGGCCGGGTGGCCCGCCTCGGCGGTGACGAGTTCGCCGCGCTGCTGACGACCGACGGCAGCCCCTCCGCCGCGCTGGCCGCCGCCGCGGAGCTGGCCGAGGTGGTGGAGCGGCCGATCCGGATCGGCCCGCTCGTCCTGGCCGCCCGGGCCAGCGTCGGCGTGGCGGTGGCACCGCTGCACGGCGACGATTCCGAGACCCTGATCCGGCACGCCGACGTCGCCATGTACGCCGCCAAGGAGAGCAACGGCCTGCGCCTCTACGACAGCGAACTGGACCGCAACAGCCCGCAGCGGCTGGCGCTCATCGCCGACCTGCGGGCGGCCGTGGAGCGCGGCGAGCTGACCGTCGCGTACCAGCCGAAGGTCGACCCCCGGACCGGCCGGGTGGTCGGCGCGGAGGCCCTGGCCCGCTGGAACCACCCCGAACACGGGTCGGTCGCCCCGGACGTCTTCATCCCGCTCGCCGAGCACAGCGGCCTGGTCTGGCCGCTCACCCTGCACGTGCTGGCGCTGGCGCTGCGCTCCCGGGCCGAGTGGGCGCGGGCCGGGCACGACCTGCAGGTAGCGGTCAACCTGTCGCCGAACAGCCTGCTCGACGCCGCGCTGCCCGAGCTGGTGGCACGCTTGCTGGAGACGACCGGCAACCCGCCGCGCGCCCTGACGCTGGAGATCACCGAGAGCACCATCCTGACCGACCCGGCCGGCAGCCTGTCCACCCTCGAACGGCTGCACGCGCTGGGCGTCGAGATCTCGATCGACGACTTCGGCACCGGCTACTCGTCGCTGGGCCGGCTGCGCGAGCTGCCGCTGCACGAGGTGAAGATCGACAAGTCGTTCGTGCAGCGGGTCGCCCTGGACCACCGGGACCGGGCCGTGGTCCGCTCGGCGGTGCAGCTCGGGCACGCGCTCGATCTGCGGGTGGTCGCCGAGGGGGTGGAGGACGCCGACACGTACGCCTATCTCGCCGCCGAGGGCTGCGACGTGGTGCAGGGATATCTGCTGTCGCGGCCGTTGCCGCCGGAGGACTTCACGGCCTGGCTCGAGATTCACTCACGGAACGTCACTCATACTTTCGGCTAGTCAGGGATCCTCCACTCGGCTAACGTAAGGGAAATGAACGGTCGCCGCGTGCGGGCACGGCTCTCTGCCCGCTTGATGGAGGACCTCCTCGATGACCGCCACCGCGTTCCGATCAAGCACACTCAGTGACGCCTCCGCGTCCACCGAAACCGCCGCCGAGCTGCTGACCCGGCTGGCCAGGACCCCCGCCGGGGACCGCCGCCGGGGCGCGCTGCGGGACCGGGCGATCGAGGCCTGGCTGCCGCTGGCCCGCCACCTCGCCCACCGCTACTCCGGCCGCGGCGAACCCACCGACGACCTCATCCAGACCGCCAACGTCGGCCTGATCAAAGCCATCGACAAGTTCGACCCCGAACGCGGCGTCGACTTCGCCGGCTACGCCATCCCCACCATCATCGGCGAGATCAAACGCCACTTCCGCGACCGCACCTGGTCCGTCCGCGTGCCCCGCCGCCTGCAAGAGCTCCGCCTGGCCATCACCGAGGCCAACAGCACCCTGACCCACACCCTCGGCCGCAGCCCGACGGTCGCCGACATCTCCGTGCACCTCGGCGTCACCGAGG
>NZ_QHHV01000352.1:0-14917 GCF_003947245.1 Actinoplanes sp. ATCC 53533
ACCTACGAGACGGTCTACCGGCTCAAGCGCGGGCAGGCCGGCGCCAACCTGGGATGGCCGCGCTTCGAAGGCACCAACGAGCTCAACTTCAGCCGGAAGTTCAAGGTGCCGGACAACGCCGTGAAGCCCATCCACCAGTACAAACACAAGGGCGGCGCGGCGGTGATCGGCGGCTATGTCTACCGCGGCACGGCGATCCCGGGCCTGGCCGGTGCGTACGTCTTCATGAACTTCTACCGTCCGGTGTGGGCGATGGGCAAGGGCGGCACGAAGGCGGTGGTCGAGCTCGACCTGAAGCTGCCCAGCCTGCTGACCTCGTTCGGTGAGGACCCCGACGGCGAGCTGTGGATCCTCACGCTCCGCGACGGGATCTACAAGATCGCGCCCAAGTGAGCCTCATCGCCGGTAGCCGAGAGCCGCCATCATGCCGGACTCGGCATGGTAGATGTTGTGGCAGTGCAGCACCCACAGGCCCGGGTTGTCCGCCTCGAACACCACCGACACCGAGTCCTCGACGCGGACGTTGACGGTGTCCTTGCGGGGGCCGGATGACGAGCCGACCGCGAAGGTGTGGCCATGCAGATGCACGGGATGCCACATGTGGGCGGAGTTGACCAGATCGAGCTGGATCCGTTGCCCGGCCTGGATCGGAACCAGGTGTTCGGTCAGCTTGTCGTGGGTGAGCGGTCGGCCGTTGAAACCCCAGCTGTAGCTGGTCGTGCCGCCGGTCAGCTCCATCTGGATGACCTGATCGGGCTCCCGGTCGTCGAGCCGGACCGCCTCGGCCGGCGCCAGCTCGTCGTAGCCGACGATGCGACCGTTCAGCGCGGCGGGGCGGACCTTCGGTTTCGGGGCGGTGCCGGCACCGGTGCGTACCAGCCCGAACGCCGCCCCCTTCTTACCCTCCGCGAGCGCCACCAGCGGGAACACTCCGTCGTCCAGATCGACGAGGACGTCGTACCGCTCGCCCATGCCCAGCACCAGCGCGTCGGTCTCGACCGGCTTGACCGGGAACCCGTCAGTGTGGGTGATGGTCATCTTGTGCCCACCCAGCGCCACCCGGAACGCCGTGTCGCCGCCCGCGTTGACCAGCCGCAGTCGTAACCGGCTACCCGGCCGTGCCCGGAAGGTTTCCGGGTGTGCCGGGAGCCGCCCGTTGAGCAGGTAATGCGGGTAGTCGACGTCACCGCCCGGGCCGCCGAGGACCTCGCTGTTGCCCTCTCCGCCCTGCGCACCGTGGCCCGGCCCGTCCTGCAGCTTGGCCAGCACGGCGTCCGGCGTGCCGGCGACCCCGTCGAGCCAGTCGTCGAGCACCACCGTCCACTCGTCGTCGTAGGCGAGTGTCTCCTGGGGATCGTCCACGAGCAGCACCGCGTAGAGCCCGCGGTCGAGCTGGGCGCCGGCGTGCGGGTGGAACCAGTAGGTGCCGGGCTGCGGGGCGGTGAACTCGTAGGTGAACTCGGCGCCGGGCAGCACCGCCGCCTGGGTCAGGTGCGGCACCCCGTCCGCGGCGTTGCGCAGCGCGATGCCGTGCCAGTGCAGGGTCGTCTCGGCCGGCAGCCGGTTGACCAGGGTCGCGCGGACCACCTCGCCGGCGGTGACCCGGATCGGCGGGCCCGGGATCCGGCCGTCGTAGCTCCAGGTGTCCACCTCGAGACCGCCGAGGTCGACCTGCCCGGCGGTGGCGGTCAGCCGGAAGCTCCGGACCGCCCCCGGGCGGCGGCCGGCCTCGGCGGCGCGCGCCTCCGGGCCATCCGGTGACACGAAGCCATCCGGTATCAGCAGGCCGCCGGTGCCGCCGGGCGAGGCGCTGCTCTGGTGGTGGACGGCAGGGTCCGGGCCGCTGGGGTCGCAGGCTGCCAGCAAGCCGGCGCCGCCGGCGGCCAGGCCGGCCCGCAGCAGGGTGCGGCGGCTAGTCGACGTCACCGCGTCAGGCTATCCGTCCACAACGACGCCCTTCAATCCCGACGACGCCCTCAATCCCGACGACGCCCTTCAACCGCGACGACGCCCTTCAGTCCCGACGACGCCCTTCAATCGCGACGACGTCCGAAACCCGACCGCTACAACGAGCTGAGCCGGGCCGCGACGGCCACCGCGCCGATGTCGCCCTCGCGCAGGCGGGCCGCCGCCTCCGGCTCGCCCAGCCCGATCAGCCGCTGGGCCGCCGTGTCCAGCAGCGCCTCGTTGCCGCCCAGCAGCTTGCGGGCCAGGGCCGCCTGGATCGGGGTCAGCTCCGCGTACGCGCACTTGTCCAGCGCCACGATGGTCTCCTCGTCCAGGGTGCCCGCCAGGGCCCGCTCGGTGACGACGCGCAGCAGCCACGACGGCCACCAGCTGTACTTGCCGAGCAGGTGGCCGGAGCGGACCGCCTCGCGCGGGCTCTGGCCGCCCTCCAGCAGGCGCAGGGCCATCGGGATGTCGAAGCGTTCCAGCCGCAACGCCGTGACGAACAATTGTTGCAGCTTCTTGACGCCGACCAGGGGCTCGGCCGCCGCCGCGGCCGCCGCGTACTCGCCGCGCAGGGCCAGGCAGATGATCGCCGCCTCGTCGGTGGAGATCGCCGCACCGGTCGAGCGTTCCTCGATGCGTTCAATGGTGTGCACCAGGCGGTCGGCGGCCTCCCGGGCCAGCTCGGCCCGCTCGGCGCTGGCGGGGCGCTCCAGGTGGCGGACGACGTTGTCGGCGGCGATCTGGACCTCGCGGCGCAGCAGCGGCGCCTTGATGTACGGGCCGACCAGGTCGCTGAGGCCCTCGACCAGGTAAGCCGCGTCGAACCGGTCGGACGCTTCGAGGAACTGCGCCCACCACTTCTCCAGGTGCACCCCCACGGCTCCAGGGTGGCGCACTCGCGGCCCCGATGCGGGCGAAACGGCCGAGGTCACCGCCGGGGGTGACGGCGGTGACCTCGGCGCGGAGGTGGATCAGCCGGCGGTCGGGGTCAGGACGACCTGATCCGTGCCGGTCTGCGGCGGGGTGCCGGTGTCCGTGTACGACGCCACGAACACCGCGGTCAGGTTCCCGGCACCGGCGTGGCCGGGGTCGACGAACGTCTGGATGGAACCGCTGCAGCCGTTGGCGGTGGACAGCGGGTGGCCGTGCTGGTCGTGGCCCAGGATGTAGGTCACGGTGACCGCGGCGCAGTTGACCGGCTGGTCGTCCACCACGCTGACCTGGAAGTTCACCGTGTCACCGAACTGGAAGGGCTGGCCTTCCGTCGGCGTGACGAGGGTGACCTGCGGGGCTGCCGTGCCCACCGGGAGCAGCACCTCGGCCGACGCCCAGCGGCCGGTCGGGTCGGTCACCTTCAGCGTGGGCCGGTAGTTGCCGTTCTCGGTGAACGTGTAGACCGCGTTCGCCTGCCGGGAGTCGACGACGCCGTCGGCGTTGAAGTCCCACGCGTACCGCAGGCTGTCGCCGTCGGGGTCGGTGGTGCCGGCGCTGGAGAACGTCACCGTCAGCGGGGCCGCACCGGACATCGGCGTCGCCGTGATCTTCGGCAGCGGGCTGCGGTTGCCGCGGACGTAGTCGATGCGAGCCAGCTGCGCCTCCGGGTTCTCGGAGAAGAAGCCGTCGCCGTACTCCAGGACGTAGAGCGCGCCGTCGGGGCCGAACTCCAGGTCCATCGGGTTGTCGAAGATGAACGACGGCAGCACCTCCTTGATCGAGGTGACCTTGTTGCCGGCGCCGAGCGTGAACTCCTGGACGTAGTCGCGGGTCCACTCGTAGAACAGCGGCTTGCCGTCGTAGTACTTCGGCCACTTGGTCGCCGAGGAGTTCTTGGCGTCGTAGTCGTACGCCGGGCCGCCCATCGGGCCGATGCCGCCCGTGCCCAGCTCGGGGAACTCCGCCGAGGCCGCGTACGAGTAGATGACCTCCGCCTTCTCCACCGGTGGCAGCTTGCGCTTACCGGTGTTGTTCGGCGATTCGTTCACCGGCGCCGCGCAGTTGAACGGCTGGCCGGAGGTCCGGGTGGCGAAGTCGAAGTCGACATACGGCAGGTCCGGCGAGACACAATAGGGCCAGCCGTAGTTGGCGGGCTTGTCGACGGCCATCCAGCGCCCCTGCCCGGCCGGGCCGCGCGCGGGGTTGGCGCTGTTCGCGTCGGGCGAGTAGTCGCCGACGTACGCCACGTTGGTGTTCTTGTCGACCGCGAACCGGAACGGGTTACGCAGCCCCATCGCGTAGATCTCCGGGCGGGTGAACGCCGTACCGGGCTTGAAGAGGTTGCCCTTCGGCACGGAGTAGCCGCCGTTGGCGCCGACCTTGATCCGCAGCAGCTTGCCGCGCAGGTCGTTGGTGTTGGCGGCGGTGCGCTGCGCGTCGAAGGCCGGGTTGCGGTCGGGACGCTCGTCGATCGGCACGTAGCCGTCGGAGGCGAACGGGTTGGTGTCGTCGCCGGTGGACAGGAACAGGTTGCCGGCGCCGTCAAAGTCGATCTTGCCGCCGACGTGGCAGCAGATGCCCCGGTCGGTGCCGACCTCGATGATCTTCTGCTCGCTGGCCAGCGCGAGCGAGTTGCCGTTGAGCTTGAACCGCGACAGCCGCATCACGCCCTTGAACCGGGCGAAGTCGGCGGCGGTGCCGTTCTCGGGCGCGTTGCCCTCGTTGACCGCGGGCGTCGTCGGGTCGTCGGCGGGGGTGTTCAGCGGCGGCGAGTAGTAGATGTAGACCCACTTGTTCTTGCTGAAGTTCGCATCGATCGCGACGCCCTGCACGCCCTCCTCGTCGTGCTGGTAGACGGGGATCTTGGCGGCCAGCACGTTGCGCCCGCTCTTGGGGTCGTTGATCCGCACCTCGCCGGTGCGGGCCGTGTGCAGCACCCGCTTGTCGGGCAGCACGGCCAGCGCGATCGGCTCGCCGGGGAAGTCGTTGAGGGTGACCTTCTGGAAGTTCGAGTCGGCCGGGGCTACGGGCGCGGCTCCGGCGGTGGCCACGGTGGACGGGACGGACAGGGCCGTCGTCACCAGCGCCAGCACGGGTACGGCGGTCAGCAGTCGCTTCTTCATGCAGCTGTCCCCTTTAGAACCGGAGGTTGTCGAGGTAGCGGAAGCCGACCTCAGCCGTGCTCAGTGCGTCGGCCGGGGTGCGCGGCGGACTGCCCGCGTCGTCACGTTCCACGATGTACTCGACCAGGCCGGCCTCCTTGGAGTGCTCGAAGATGCGGCCGAAGTCGATCAGGCCGTCGCCCGGGTCGGCGAAGCTGCCCGAGGGCGCCAGGTCCTTGACGTGCACCTGGCGGATCCGGCCGCGGTGCTCGTGGATCAGGTCCACCGGGTCCCGCGCGCCGCGGAAGGCCCAGAACAGGTCGACCTCGAGGTGCACCAGGCCGGGGTCGGTCTCGCGGGTCAGGATGTCGAAGCCGGTGCGCTTGCCACCGTCCTGCCGGGCGAACTCGTTCTGGTGGTTGTGGTAGCCGAAGCTGAGCCCGGCCTTGCGGGCCATCGCGCCGGCCTTGTTCAGGTCCTTGGCGAACGCCTTGTAGACCGATCCGTCGCGGATCGGGCCGTTGGGGCCGGCACCGAAGTACGGGTGCACGATGTACTTGTTGCCGACGATCAGCGCGTCATTGAGGACGGCCTGCCAGGTCGAGGCGTTGAAGGGCTGCGGGATGCCGGCGTGCCCGGAGGTCGCGCGCAGCCCGGCGGCGTCCAGGGCCGCGCGGAACTGGGTCGCGGTGCGGCCGACGAAGCCGGCGTGCTCGACCCGGGTGTAGCCGATCTGGGCCAGCCTGGCCAGGCTGGTCTCCAGGTTGATGCCGAGCTGGTCGCGCAGGGTGTAGAGCTGCACGCTGATCTTGTCGCGGGGCACCCGGGCGGGCCGGCTGCCGCCCTTGCCGGCCTCGGCGGGCGAGGCGAGGAGGGCGGAGGTGCCGACCACGGCGGCACCAGCCGCGGCGGCGCCCAGAAGATTGCGGCGGCTGAGGTTGGACTCGTTCTGCATCGCTTGCACTGCCTCCCGGTCGGTGGTGCGGGAATGACGTGGACGCACGGCATCGGCCGCTCGGGCGGCGGCTCTCGGTGAGCCGGTACGCACGTCGGAGCACTTTTGTTGCATCGAGGTCGTTCGCTTGCTGATGTTAATGGTTTGTTTCGCTCAAGTGGCGAAAAGAATCTTCGAAATATTCAAAAGTTTGGCTCTTCAGAGCCGTAAGTGCCCGTCAAAGCCGTGGAACAGGCCGTTCGGACACGCCGGACATCACCCGTTCCGGAGTGCTTCGCGCAGCCCACCGGCCCGATTCTCGGCTCGTGACGGCGCCTGCCTCGGGACGGCGCCGGCCTCGGGACAGCGCCTGCCTCGGGAAAGCGCCGGCCTCGGGAAAGCGCCGGCCTCGGGACAGCGCCTGCCTCGGGAAAGCGCTGGCTTCGGGACGGCCGTGTCTCTCACCGTGCCCGGACCGGCCGGGCGGGGCAAGCGGGAAGCGTCAGGCGGTGACGGCGCTGCGCTCGGCGGCGAGCAGCTCGCTGAATTCCTCGGGACGCACCGGGCGGCCCAGGTGATAGCCCTGACCCAGGGTGTAGCCGAGCAGGCGCAGCTGCTCCGCCTGGGCCTCGTTCTCGATGCCCTCGGCGACCGTGTCCAGGCCCAGCGCGTTCGCCAGCTGGATGACCGCGCGGGCGACCGCCTGCCGGGCGTCCCGGCCGCCGGGCTCGCCGTCCTCGATCTCGATGCCGTCCACGAAGGATTTGTCCAGCTTGACGATCGCCGCCGGGAACGAGCGCAGCAGGCTCAGCGACGACTCGCCGGTGCCGAAGTCGTCGAGCGCCAGCGCCACGCCCAGCCGGTCGAGCTCGTGCAGGGTGCGCGAGACCTGCGGGCCGCGCAGCACCGCCGATTCGGTCAGCTCCAGCACCAGGCGGTCGGTGGGCAGGCCGTGGTCGGCCAGCGCGGACAGCACGTCCGAGACGAAGTCGGGGTCGTGCAACTGCCGCGCCGAGACGTTGACGCCGGGCTTCTGCACCGCGTCGGGGCCGAACTCGGCCAGCCAGATCGCCATCTGCCGGCAGGTCTCGCGCAGCACGAACCGGCCCAGCTCGACGATGAGCCCGGTGCGCTCGGCGACCGGGATGAACTCGATCGGCGGCACCGGGCCGCGGACCGGGTGATCCCAGCGCACCAGCGCCTCCACCCCGATGATCTTTCCGGTGGCCAGGGCGAGCAGCGGCTGGTAGACGACCCGGAACTCGCCCTCGTCCAGGCCCCGGCGCAGCTCGCCGCCGAGCTGGATGTGCGCCAGGATCGGCTCCTCCATGCCCGGCAGATACCGCACGTACCCGGCCTTGCCGTGGCCCTTGGCGGCGTACATGGCGACGTCGGCGTCGCGCAGCACGCCGTCGATCGTGGCGCCCGGCACCGCGGTCGTGATGCCGATGCTGGCCTGCACCAGCAGCCGGTGCGCGCTGATCGGCCGGGTGAGCGCGTCCAGGATGCGCTGGGCGACGGTCTCCCCCACGATCGTGCCGCCGGTGAGCAGGACGGCGAACTCGTCGCCGCCGATGCGGATCGGCAGGCCGTCGACCCCGCACTGCTCGCGCAGCACGTCGGCCACCGCGACCAGCAACTGGTCGCCGACGTCGTGGCCGAGCGAGTCGTTGACGGTCTTGAAGTCGTCCAGGTCCACCAGCAGCACGGTCGCGGAGGCGCCGTTGACCAGCGCGGCGTGCAGGACGCCGCGGAACCGGGCCCGGTTGGCCAGGCCGGTCAGGCTGTCGTGGCTGACCTCGTACTGCAGCCGCACCTCCTGCCCGCGGATGTCGCTGAGCAGCCGCTTGTTGTCGCGGAACGCCACGAACTGGCGGACCGTGACCAGGACGCTGACCAGCACGGCGGCGATCAGCGAGACGCGGCCGGGCCAGTGCAGCGGGCCGGCGGCCACGGCGATCAGCGGCAGGTCCGCGGCCGCGATCGCCAGGTACGGCAGCAGCGGCGAGGACCGGCGCGACACCCGGCGGCCACCGAGCGTGGCTCTGGCCTGCGCGCGGGCGGCGAGGGTGAGCAGCACCGGCGCGATCGGCAGCACCAGGGCCTGCGACGGTACGCCCCCGGCGTTGCCGAACGTGGTGGCCAGCACGGCCACCCCGGCGGCGGTCAGGAACATGGCCGCCACCAGCCGCATCGCCGTCCGGTCCACCGGGCCGTCGCCGAGGTACGAGACCTTGGTGATGCCGCCGATCGAGAGCAGAAAGGCCAGCCCGACCAGCGACAGGGTCTGCGGGGCCCACCGCTCGGTGGCCGTCAGCATCGGGGCGAGCCCGAAATGCCAGAGCACGGTAGCGCCGCCGAGGAAGGCGACGAGCCGGTCCAGGTGCATCCGCCAGCGCTCGGCGGGGTTCATCATGCCGACCGGCACCCGGGCGACCGCCCACATGGCCAGCACGAAACCGAGGCCGACACAGGCGGCGGCGGACAGCGGCATGTCCGGCGGCATGTCACCCACGGAGTCGCGGGCGGCGCCGACCGCCATCAGCAGGTAACCGACCGTCATGAAGACGGCGGCGATCAGCAGGGTCAGCCAGAAGCGGCCGGCCGTACGGTCGCCGCGGACGGTGCGCCAGAGCTGAAACAGGGCGGCCACCGCGAAGACGCCACCCAGCGGCACGGCCAGATAGGCGAACGCGACGTGCCCGGCGCCGACGGTGCTGAACAGCACGAACCACAGCGAACTGGCGGTGGCGAGGCCGACAGTGATCCACACGTAGCGTGCGGGTGCACAAGTGTCCTCGGCCATGCTGAAAGCATCGGCAACCGACAGTCCCGGTGAAGGAAAACCCGACTCGCCAGGATTACGCGCAAGATCGCCGTGGTCCACCGGACCAGGCTGCCGCACCGGCGGCCCCGAGACCATCCGCGAAACGGACTATCGCCCCAGACCTACCGTCGCCCGAACAAGCGTTTCCGCTACCGGGTCCGCATCCTTCCACGGAAGCAGAGCGGGAAGGCCGCGTTTCCTCCAGGGAAGCAGAGCGGGAAGCCCACGCGCTTCCTCCAGGGAAGCAGAGCGGCAAGCCCACGCGCTTCCCCCAGGGAAGCAGAGCGGCAAGCCCACGCGCTTCCCCCAGGGAAGCAGAGCGGCAAGCCCACGCGCTTCCCCCAGGGAAGCAGAGCGGCAAGCCCACGCGCTTCCCCCAGGGAAGCAGAGCGAGAAGGCCACGCTTCCTCGAGGGAAGCAGAGCTGCCGGCCGGGATCGGCCGAAAGTCGGAGGGCCGGTCCGGGGATCAGTCCCCGGCTAGATGTGCGCCGGGCGGCGCGAAGCGATGCTGGCTGCACTGTCGCGCACTGCTCAGGGGGAACCGGATGACGTCCGTACCGCATCACTACGACACCACGCCGCTGGCGCACACGGACGTCCTCGTCCTGGACTACCTGGCCGCGGTCTGGGGTGCCAGTGAGGACCTCGCGCCCGAGTTGCGCGACGAGCTCATGACCACCGTCGCGGACTACATCGCGATGCGGCGCACCTCGGCCGCCGACCCGCTGGAGGACCCACGGCACATTCTGCACCGGCTGGGTCCTCCTGAGGCGCTCGTGGCCGCCGTCCGCCGCGGCCGGATGCCGGCCCACCTGCGGCGCCCGGCCGTGCCCGCGCCGCTGCCGCCGCCCGCGGCCACGGCGTCCGGCCATCTCGAGTACGCGGGGATAGCCCTGCTCACCGCCGGTGCCGTGGTGCTGCCGGTGATCAGCCCACTGGCCGGGCTGCTGCTGATCTCGGGGTCACGGCGGTGGAGCCCGGCGCAGAAGACCGCCGCCTGGGTGCTCGCCGCGCTGCCGGCCCTGCTCGGCTTCATGCTGGTGCTGGCCGCGATCGTCTTCGGCGGCGGCGGCGAGGAGGCGCTGTTGCTCGCCTACCTGGCGATGGTCGGTGGCGCGATCATCGCCGGCCTGTCCCTGCTGCCGGGTCTGGCGGCGCGCCGACAGTACTGAGCGGGAGCCTGATCGACGGGTGGGCTCAGCCGTCGGCGGGCTGGCGCAGCGTGGCGCGGGCCAGCATGGCCAGCGCCAGGGCGGAGTGCGCCGGAAGCAACCCGAGCAGAGGGAACACCCCGCCGAAGAGGAAGCCCGCGGCCAGGGCGGCCACGATCCCGGAGGCGATCGACAGCGAGCCGGCGACGGCCGCCTGCGCCAGCCCGGTCGTGCCGCGGACCACGGCCACGAAGCCGGCCAGCGCCGCGACCAGCGCGAACAGGACCGCGACCTGGGTGGCGGGGCTGCCGAAGACCGCCTCGCGGCCGACCTCGGGAATGCCGGCGCCGAGCGCGACCAGCATCGGCAGCTCGAACAGCGGCGGCACCAGCCAGAGCAGCGTGCTCAGCCAGCGAGCCGTTGCGGCACTCGCCGGTGTTTCCGTCATCGATCCCGCCTCCGTCGCTCGATAGTGATCAGTCTGCGCCTAGCCCGCAACCCCGGCGTTCAGCGGGTCGGCCAGCAACTGGTCGAAGGCGAGTTCGGCGGCGCCGATCAGTGCGGCGTCGCGGCCGAGGGTGGCGGCGCGCAACTGCACGTGCTCGCGGGAGGCCGGCAGCGCGATCCCGTCCAGCCGGCGCCGGACCACGCCGGCGCCGGCGGCGTACACCTCGCGCAGCGATCCGCCGAAGACGACGAGGTCCGGGTTGACCACGTTGACCAGGTTGGCCACGCCGAAGCCGAGCCAGTCGGCGACCTCGCGGACGGCCGAGCCGGCCGTGGGGTCGCCGCCGACCGCGGCGCGCACCACCTCGCTGGCCGCGCCCGGCTCCCCCGCCGCGCGGCCGGCGTGGCGCAGCAGCGCGGCCTCGCCGATCTCGGTCTCCCAGCAGCCGCGCGAGCCGCAGCCGCAGGGCAGCCCGTCCGGGTTGACCACCATGTGGCCGACCTTGCCGCTGTGCCCGCGGTGGCCGGTCACCAGCCGGCCGCCGGTGATGATGCCCGCGCTGACCCCGAGGTCGCCGTGCAGGTAGACCAGGTCGTTGACGCCCGCCGCCACCCCGCGCAGGTGTTCGGCGAGCGCGGCGATGTCGGCCAGGTCGCCGGTGACGAAGCCGGGGCCGGCCGGGAGCTCGGCGCGCAGCGCGTCGGCGAGCTTCTCGTCGGCGGCGCCGATCCGGATCCGCCCGGCGCCGTCGCGGGACGTGTCGGCCACCGCCGCGGCCCCGCCGACCAGCAGCGCGTCGCCGGGGACGGAGCGGTGCATGTCGCGGAGGAGGGCGGCCAGCGGCACCACCGCGTCGAGCACCGGCATCCCGGGCGGGCGGCGGATCTCCCGCAGGTCGAGGATCCGCCCGCCGAGGCCGATCCGGGCGGCCCGCAGCAGGTCCGCCTCGATGCTCAGCGCGTGCGCGTAGACGCCCGCGGAGCGGGGGCTGACCACCAGCGAGGGCCGGCCGGCCCGGCGCGCGGCGGTGGGTGCCTCGGCCTCCTCGGTGACCAGCCCGGCGGTGGTCAGGTCGAGGGCGAGGGCGCCGATGGTGCTGCGGTTGAGCCCCAGCCGGCCGGTGAGCTCGGCCCGGGAGGTCGGGCCGTGCACGTGGACGTAGCGCAGCACGGCGCCCAGGTTCTGCCGGCGGATCTCCTCCTGGCTGGCGCCCGGTGCCGCCGGGAGCGCGGGCTCCGCGGCTCGCCCGGACCGGGACAGCCCGGACGGTACGGGTGTGACCACTCTCAGGCCTCCTCTCGGTACGGGTAGACAAACGAGTACGGGCGTGCGACGACGTGCGGGCCGGACAACGACGAAGGGTCCCCGGAGACGGACTCCGGGGACCCCAAGGGCCGTCAGCGACTAGTGACTACCCTGTCGTACCTACTTCGTCAGCGGCGCGAGCTTCGGGTCGTTCGCGTACGCCTCGGCCGCGTTCGCCTTGGTGACGGCGACCGGGGGAAGCAGGAACGTGTCGACGACCTTGCTGCCGTTGTTGTAGGACTTCTGGTCGTTCACCTGCGGGGTGCCACCGGTCTGGAGGGCCTTGACCATGGTGATGGTCTCCTTGACCAGCGTACGGGTGTCCTTGTTGATCGTCATGTACTGCTCGCCGGCCATGATCGACTTGATCGACTCGACCTCGGAGTCCTGGCCGGTGACGACCGGGACGGCCTTGCCGGCACCCTTGATCGAGGTGATGATCGCGCGGGCCAGCGTGTCGTTCGGGGAGAGGACGCCGTCCAGCTCCTTGCTGCCGTAGGTCGAGGTCAGCAGCTGGTCCATGCGGGCCTGGGCACCCTCGGCCTTCCAGCCCTGGATGGCGGTCTGCTTGACTTCGGTCTGCTTCGAGGCGACGACGACGTTGCCGCTGTCGATCTCCTTCTTCAGGACGTCCATCGCGCCGTTGAAGAAGACACCGGCGTTGTTGTCGTCCGGCGAGCCGGAGAACAGCTCGATGTTGTACGGCCCGGCCGGCTTCTTGGCCTTCATGCCGGCGAGCAGGGCCTCGCCCTGGAGCTGGCCGACCTTGAAGTTGTCGAACGCGACGTAGTAGTCGAGGTCCGGCGTGTTGGTGATCAGGCGGTCGTACGCGATGACCTTCGCGCCGGCGGCGTGCGCCGCGGCGACCTGGGTCGACAGCTGCGCGGCGTCGGTCGCGCCGATGACGATGACCTTGGCACCCTTGGTCACCATGGCGGTGATCTGGGCCTGCTGGTCGGCGACCGTGGTCGACGCGCCGGCGTACTGCACGTCGCTCTGGAAGCCGGCCTCCTTCAGACCGTTGGTGAACAGGTCACCGGCGAGCACCCAGTTCTCCGAGGTCTTGGCCGGCAGGGCCACACCGATCAGGGAGTTGGCCGCGAAGCCCTTGGCCGGGGTGTCCGAGCCGGTCTCCTCGTCGCGGCCGCCGCCGCAGGCCGTCAGGGCCAGCATCGAGATGGCGCCGATGGCCACCGTCTTGGCAAAGAAAGTACGCATTGGGGGGGTGTTGCCCTTCTTCAGAGGTGATACGGGTGAGAGGGGGTTTGGTGGCCGTCAGCCGGACACCGTCGTCTTGGCGGGTTGGGGGCCCGCTTCCGACGCCGCCGGTGTGGCAGTTGCCTCCCGGCGGAAGGGACGCATGATGCTTCCGATGACGGAGAAGCGCCCCTGGCTCTTGTTGTAGACGTCCAGCGCGACGGCCAGCAGCAGGACCAGGCCCTTGATGATCTGGACCCGGTCGGTGCCGACGCCCTGCAGCTGCAGGCCGTTGTTGAGCACGGCCATGACCAGACCACCGACGATGGAGCCGCTGATCGTGCCGATACCGCCGGCCACGGCCGCGCCACCGATGAAGACCGCGGCGATCGCGTCCAGTTCCCAGCCGTTGCCGTCCTGCGGACCGGAGGCCGCCGACCGGGCCACGAAGATCATGCCGGCCAGCGAGGCGAGCACGGACATGTTCATCATGACGAAGAAGTTGACCCGCTTCAGCTTGACGCCGGACAGCTCCGCGGCGCGCGAGTTGCCGCCGACCGCGTAGATGTGCCGGCCGCCGGCGGTGTTGCGGGTATAGAACGAGTACAGGATGACCAGCGCGACCAGGATGATGCCGGAGACCGGGAAACTGGTGCCCACCCGGCCGCTGGCGAAGCGCAGCGCGACGAAGGCGAGCACGCCGACCATGACGGCCATCCGCAGGATGGAGACCCACAGCGGGCCGGCGTCGGCGTCCATCTCGTGCCGCGTACGCCGGGCCTGCAGCTCCCGCCAGACCACCGCGAGGCAGGCAGCGAGGCCCAGCAGCAGGGTCAGGTTGTTGTAGCCGGTGTTCGGCCCCACCTCGGGCAGGAAGCCCGAGCCGATCACCCGGAAACCCTCGGGCACCGGGATCGTGTTCGCGTTGCCGATGAACTGGTTGCCGCCCCGGAAGATCAGCATGCCGGCCAGCGTGACGATGAACGCCGGTACGCCGATGTAGGCCACCCAGAAGCCCTGCCAGGCGCCGATCGCCGCGCCGATGGCGAGGCCGAAGAGGATGGCCAGCGGCCAGGGCAGGTCCCACTCCGTCATGGACTTGGCGACCAGGATGCCGGCGAACGCGGCGATCGAGCCGACCGACAGGTCGATGTGGCCGGCCACGATCACCATCAGCATGCCGATGGCCAGGATCAGGATGTACGAGTTCTGCTGGAACAGCGCGATCAGGTTGTCCGATCGCAGCGTCAGCCCGTCCGTCAGGAACTGGAACAGCAGGACGATCGCCACCAGCGTGAAGATCATCCCGAACTGGCGGGCGTTGGAGGTGGTGCCTCCGAAGAGGTTCTTCTGAAGGTCCTTGAATCGGCTCATCGCGTCTGCATCTTCTTCGTCGAGGTCATCTGCTTCATGAGGGTCTCCGGGTCCGCGTCCTGCCGGGCGATGTCGCCCGTGATCTGGCCTTCGAACACGGTGTAGATGCGGTCGCAGAGCCCGATCAGCTCGGGCAGCTCCGAGGAGATGACGATGACGCCCTTACCCTGGTCGGCGAGCCGCTGGATGATGCCGTAGATCTCGTACTTGGCGCCCACGTCGATGCCGCGGGTCGGCTCGTCCAGGATCAGCAGGTCCGGGTCGGTGAACATCCACTTCGCCAGGACGACCTTCTGCTGGTTGCCGCCGGAGAGCTTGGAGACGCCCTCGTCCACGGTGGGCGCCTTGGTCCGCAGTTCCTTGCGGTAGGCCTCGGCGGCCTTGTACTCGGCGACCTCGTCGAGCACGCCACGCTTGGTGATCTTGGAGAGCTTGGCGGACACCGTCGACGTCTTGATGTCGTCGAGCAGGTTGAGGCCGATCGCCTTGCGGTCCTCGCTGACGTAGGCGAGCCCGTGGGCGATCGCGTCCGCCACCGACTTGAGCACGATCTCCTTGCCGTCCTTGATGATCGTGCCGGACTCCCAGATCCCGTACGAACGGCCGAAGACGCTCATCGCGAGCTCGGTGCGGCCGGCACCCATCAGGCCGGCGAAGCCGACGATCTCGCCGCGGCGCACCACGTAGCTCTC
>NZ_QHHV01000353.1:0-3556 GCF_003947245.1 Actinoplanes sp. ATCC 53533
TTGCCGAGCCGTGGTGAAGTCACCGTCGCCGATGAGCACCAGCACGGCGAGCGGGCCGGCGTGATCGATCCGGTACCCGACAGAGCCTGGCCTGCCGTGGACCCGGGCGTGCCGTCAGGCGGCCTCGGCTGGACGGGCCATGCTGATGCGCACCTCGCGGACGAAGTTCTCCAGCTCGCTGTCCGGATGGAAGTACACGTATTGGCTTGCGGCTCGAACTTGCCATTCGTTCAGAACGCGAACGGTGTCTTCGGGCACCGTGCCGGTCTGGCTCTGCGGTCCGACCGACAGCAGTGTGTGTCGGCCGATGGGCATGAATATCTGATCGGCGTCGCCCAGCGGCACCTCGCCCGTCCCGTGTCCTAGTCGGCCGTCGCGGGAGACGGTAAGGGCGGGATTGTCGCCGATGAGGAACTCTCCAGCGACAGGACGGATGATCTCAAGGCCGTGTGCAGATAGCCAAACCTTGGTCTTCTCGAAATGTCGTTCGATCGCCTCGCGGAAGATCAGCCCCGTCTCGAAATCGGCGTCGTTTTGGGCGAGTGCGCCATCCATCAGGATATGAAAAGCTTCCTCTCCTGCGGGATAAATGCCGTACTTGTCGAGGAACGCTGTTCGCCAATCCATGCTCGCCCACACGATCTGCTTCTGCTTTTCCCTGGCTTCCTCGTAGGCGCGCGCGTGGGTTATCCGCGTTTCAAGGCTACGAACGTAGTGCAGCGCGAATGCCTCGCGCAACAGCGTCAGCGCACGCTCGTCAGTGTGCGCCACGCCGCGGTCGCAAAGATCAAGCGCATATGGCAGAAGGGTTTCCGTTTGCGCCCACAGCATTTCCGCCGACGTCGACGCGACCGGGACGAAGTTCTGTACCTTCCCGACGCCGGCAGGCCCCACGTCCCGGCCCGTCGCGTCGGGGCGAAGGACGTTCAGGTATCGGACCCCGGTCTTGCCGGCGAACCTCTTGAGGATCACGCGCGACACCACATGCTGGCCAGGAGTGTTCTGCCCCGCCCGAGACCGGAGTCGCTCGATGCGGGCCCGCCATTCGGCGGGAAATCGCGCCCGCTGCTCTGCCTGGTCCATTCCACGATGGTGGCAGCCGATCAGGCAACCCGCAAAACCCTTTCCCTGCGTCGCGAGGTAGTCACTCGATTGCTGTGTGCAACCACGGCTTCACCCCATCCCGGACGCGCGGTCATCGGGACGTGGTCCCGGCCGGACAAGTATGTCGGGCTCGACCAGATCCCGGTCACCGCTATGTCGGCGGGTCGGCGGCAGTCACACCGCCGGCGAGGCTCCTCGGCAACATCCACGCGCGCGAACGTGCCGTTCCGCGAGAAGCTGCGGGCCGATCAGGCCGGGCGAGCTGCTCACCCGGCGGTGATTTCGCGGGTTGGCGTCCCGAGCGAACGCGCTGCGGCGGGTTCGGTCAGCGTCGCGGCCACGGCTTGTGAGATCCTGCCACTGAACCCCGATGAGGTGAACAGCTCCTGTAAGGCGGGGCGGAAAGTGTCCTCGAGGGAGTCGGTCACCTTGCGGTCTCTCATCGCCGCGGCGGCGTAGCCGTCGAATGGACAATGCGGATTTTGCCGGGTCGGTACCCGCTCGGGCAGGGGTGCCGCGGAGCTCAGGCGACGCCAGAAGGCGGGCCCCTGGGTATCGCTGATCGACGGTGACAGCCCCATCCGCCAGTCGAATCGGTGCCGGACCCACCGCCGTCGGCGATGGGTCGCCGCGAACTGTGGGCTGTGGGCGAGCGCGTACGCCCGGCGCAGCACGGTGACGATCTCGTCCAAGGACAGCTCGAAGCCGGGTTGGCCGTCCGGGAGCGGCGTGGCCCGCAGCACCCATTGGAGCATGACCAGGCCGCTGGGGAAGATCCGCAACGTGTGCGCGTCGCCCCACGAACTGTTCTCGGTGGGAGCACCTTCTACCAGGCGCACCTCGAGGTTGCCGGAGTAATCGGCGTGGAAGGGAGCGTCCTCGAAGAAGACTGCGGCCAGCCCGTTGGCCGCGTCGACGAACGCGGGCGGATCGAGGGTCTCGGGCGAGTGGTTGGGGGCGACGGCGACGTTCAACCAAAACCGGGCACCGCCGTTGCCGTACAGGTTTCCGGTTCCCGTGATGGGTTGGTGGTCGGCAACCAGCGCGGCTTCGGCCCGCTGCGTGAGCTGCGGCAGGAAGCGGGCAGCGCCGGCGAGGGCCTTGCGCAGAGCGGTGTCCAGCACAGTCATCGTCCGGCGTCTTCGGTCTCGGGATGCGGCGTGCGGGATGAACCTGTCCCGTGCGCCCGGAGCTTGACCGTACACCTGACGTGCACGAATCCCGCCTCCGCCACGGGCGACTGATCGCCCGGACCGCACCGTCGCCGCGCAGGACCAGGCCGTGCCCGAGTCGCCCGCCGGCACCGGCCGGGCCCCCGCGACTTTCGTCGGCGAAATTGAAGGCACCTGGCACGCGCTGTTCCGGGCCAGCGGAGCCACGTCGCTCGTCGAGCCGTACTACGTCCGGTTTCGCACCCTCGACGGGCCGACCCCGCTGGCCACGGTGGACGAGTACGCCGACCTGTTCGGGCCGCTGTCCGCCACCCGCGCCAGCCTGGCCCGCCTGCTGCTGCGCGCCGCCTCGCAGCTGGTCCGTGACACCTACCCCAGCATCGAAGCCCGGATCGCGTCGCGCTCGGCGACCTTGACCGACGCCCGGCTGCCTCCACCAAGGCGCGGGCTGGGAGGGCTGTTGCGTGTAGCGCGCCGAGGACCGCACGCAGATCCCCCGCGCAGGTCGGCCCTGGTACGGCACCACCACATCGGTCGGACGCGAACGACAACTCCCGCCCTGGAGCCGAAGGCAGGTTCGGCTGAGTCGCAAACGCTCGTCGCCGACCGACTCGGTAGATCGACCGACATTGGACACGGTTGGCGTGCCGGCCCGCGTGTCAACGTTTTGTCGGAACCAGCCGACGTCGCTTACCGACCGTGGCTGCGCTGCCCTATGGTCAGAAATTGTGAGGGGCGAAATGACCGAAAAGGTTGCACCTGGCGGGAGGGACGCCGTCCCACCCGAATGCGGAACAGACCGGGCCGGGGCACCCCGGCCGAGCCCGCGCGCCCGCCGGGGATTCCCTGCGATCATGGAAGCCACCTGATGGCCCGCGACCTATCCAGCGTGCGCGACCGGTTATGGCTGCTCGTCCACGACGAGGACGTGCGTCCCCTGGCCACTCCTGGTGCCATCGGCGTGAGCCTGGTCGCGGCGACACTTTCAGACCTGCTGCTGCAAGGACGCATCCGCGTGGAGCAGGGCCGGATCTACCCGATCACTGGGCGCACGGACCCAGCCGCGGAACCGTTCAGCACCGAATTCCTTCAGGTTCTCGCCGAGGAGCGCATACCTCGCCTGGCAGAGGTACTGCGGGGTGTCCGCATCGATCTTCGCAACGAACCGCACGATCTTTACAGGTGGGTCTACGAGCACACCCGGTCCGGGTTGGTCGAGGCCGGGCTACTCCACCAACAACGTCGCGCGGTCCGCGGCAGCCGGTACCAGCTCGCCGAGC
>NZ_QHHV01000354.1:0-10637 GCF_003947245.1 Actinoplanes sp. ATCC 53533
ATCGACCGCAAGCGCCGGCAGGCCGTCACCGTCCTGCTGAAGGCGATCGGTTGGTCGGCGGACCAGATCCGGGAGCGGTTCGGCTGGTCCGAGCTGCTCATGACGACGCTCGAGAAGGACCACATCGGCGGGCAGGACGAGGCCCTGCTCGACATCTACCGCAAGCTCCGCCCTGGCGAGCCGCCGACGCGCGAAAACGCGCAGACCCTGCTCGACAACCTCTTCTTCAACCCGAAGAGGTACGACGTCGCCAAGGTCGGCCGTTACAAGTTCAACAAGAAGCTCGACATCGACGTCCCGATCGTCCGGGGCACGTTGACCGAGGAAGACGTCGTCAAGACCGTGGACTACCTCTGCCGGCTGCACGCCGGTGAGGAGGGCTACGAGGCCGACGACATCGACCACTTCGGCAACCGGCGCCTGCGCACCGTGGGCGAGCTCATCCAGAACCAGGTCCGCGTGGGCCTGTCCCGGATGGAGCGCGTCGTCCGCGAGCGGATGACGACCCAGGACGTCGAGGCGATCACGCCGCAGACCCTGATCAACATCCGCCCCGTGGTGGCGGCGATCAAGGAGTTCTTCGGCACGTCGCAGCTCTCGCAGTTCATGGACCAGACCAACCCGCTGGCGGGCCTGACCCACCGGCGTCGACTGAGCGCGCTCGGTCCGGGTGGTCTGTCCCGTGAGCGGGCGGGCTTCGAGGTCCGTGACGTGCACCCGTCCCACTATGGCCGGATGTGCCCGATCGAGACGCCGGAAGGCCCGAACATCGGCCTGATCGGTGCCCTCTCGACGTTCGCGCGGGTGAACCCGTTCGGATTCATCGAGACCCCGTACCGCAAGGTGGAGTCCGGCGTGGTCACCGACCAGGTCGACTACCTCACCGCGGACGAGGAGGACCGGTACGTCAAGGCGCAGGCGAACGCCACGCTCGCGTCCGACAACACCTTCGCGCAGGATCGCGTCCTGGTCCGCCGTAAGGGTGGTGAGGTCGACTACGTGCCCGGCACCGAGGTCGACTACATGGACGTCTCGCCGAGGCAGATGACCTCGGTCGCGACGGCGATGATCCCGTTCCTCGAGCACGACGATGCCAACCGCGCCCTCATGGGTGCGAACATGCAGCGTCAGGCCGTTCCGCTGGTCAAGGCCGAGGCGCCGCTGGTCGGCACGGGCATGGAATACCGTGCCGCTGTCGACGCCGGCGACGTGGTCGTGGCCGAGGTCGGCGGTCTGGTCGAGGACCTGTGCGCCGACTACGTGACGGTGCACCAGGACGACGGCCACCGCCGGACCTACCTGCTGCACAAGTTCCGTCGCAGCAACGCCGGCTCCTGCGTCAACCAGAAGCCGGTCGTCTTCGAGGGCGACCGGATCGAGGCCGGCCAGGTCATCGCCGACGGTCCGTGCACCGACGAGGGGGAGATGGCCCTCGGCCGGAACCTGCTCGTCGCGTTCATGTGCTGGGAAGGCCACAACTACGAGGACGCGATCATCCTGTCGCAGCGCCTCGTGCAGCAGGACGTCCTCACCTCGATTCACATCGAGGAGCACGAGGTTGACGCCCGCGACACCAAGCTCGGCCCGGAAGAGATCACCCGCGACATCCCCAACGTCAGCGAGGAAATGCTCGCCGACCTGGACGAGCGCGGGATCATCCGGATCGGTGCCGAGGTCGTGCCCGGCGACATCCTGGTCGGCAAGGTCACGCCCAAGGGCGAGACCGAGCTGACCCCCGAGGAGCGGCTGCTGCGCGCGATCTTCGGTGAGAAGGCCCGGGAGGTCCGGGACACCTCGCTGAAGGTGCCGCACGGCGAGACCGGCACGGTCATCGGCGTCCGCACGTTCTCGCGGGAGGACGGCGACGAGCTGCCCCCCGGCGTGAACGAGCTGGTCCGGGTGTACGTCGCCCAGAAGCGCAAGATCCAGGACGGTGACAAGCTCGCGGGCCGGCACGGCAACAAGGGCGTCATCTCCAAGATCCTGCCGATCGAGGACATGCCGTTCCTGGAGGACGGCACCCCGGTCGACATCGTGCTCAACCCGCTCGGTGTGCCCTCGCGAATGAACATCGGCCAGGTCCTGGAGACCCACCTCGGGTGGATCGCCAAGACGGGCTGGGAGGTCGAGGGCGACGACGCTGACTGGAAGCGGCAGCTGCG
Organism: Actinoplanes sp. ATCC 53533; assembly: GCF_003947245.1. Taxonomy (NCBI): domain Bacteria; kingdom Bacillati; phylum Actinomycetota; class Actinomycetes; order Micromonosporales; family Micromonosporaceae; genus Actinoplanes; species Actinoplanes sp. ATCC 53533. The sequence continues at coordinate 2,163 of NZ_QHHV01000354.1, forward strand.
CGCCATCGACGCCCACGAGTCGCCCAAGGACAGCAACGTCGCGACCCCGGTCTTCGACGGTGCCCAGGAAGACGAGATCAAGGGTCTCCTGGGTTCGACGCTGGTCAACCGTGACGGCAAGCGGCTGGTCAACAACGACGGCAAGGCGCTGCTCTTCGATGGTCGTTCCGGTGAACCGCTGCCGGACCCGATCTCGGTCGGCTACGTCTACATCCTGAAGCTGAACCACCTGGTCGACGACAAGATCCACGCTCGGTCGACCGGCCCGTACTCGATGATCACGCAGCAGCCGCTGGGTGGTAAGGCGCAGTTCGGTGGCCAGCGGTTCGGCGAGATGGAGTGCTGGGCGATGCAGGCCTACGGTGCGGCTTACGCACTGCAGGAGCTGCTCACCATCAAGTCCGACGACGTCCTGGGCCGCGTGAAGGTCTACGAGGCCATCGTCAAGGGCGAGAACATCCCGGAGCCGGGAATCCCCGAGTCCTTCAAGGTGCTTCTCAAGGAGCTCCAGTCGCTGTGCCTGAACGTCGAGGTGCTTTCCAGCGACGGTGTTGCCCTGGAGATGCGCGAGACGGACGACGAGGTCTTCCGGGCCGCGGAAGAACTCGGCATCGACCTGTCCAGGCGCCCGAACGAGGGCGTCAGCAGCGTCGAAGAGATCTGACGGAGAGCGTCCCCGGTGACCTGCCCGCCTTTGGGTGAGCTCGGCACCGGGGACGCCCCCGCCGGCCTGGAATTTATCCGAGCAACGAAACACGAGGGATAGTCCAAGTGCTCGACGTCAACTTCTTCGACGAGTTGCGCATCGGCCTTGCTACCGCTGACGACATCCGGCAGTGGTCGCACGGTGAGGTCAAGAAGCCCGAGACGATCAACTACCGCACGCTCAAGCCCGAGAAGGACGGACTCTTCTGCGAGAAGATCTTCGGTCCTCAGCGGGACTGGGAGTGCTACTGCGGCAAGTACAAGCGGGTCCGGTTCAAGGGCATCATCTGTGAGCGCTGCGGCGTCGAGGTGACCCGGTCCAAGGTCCGTCGTGAGCGCATGGGCCACATCGAGCTGGCCGCGTCGGTCACGCACATCTGGTATTTCAAGGGTGTGCCGAGCCGGCTGGGCTACCTGCTCGACCTGGCGCCCAAGGACCTCGAGAAGATCATCTACTTCGCCTCGTACGTGATCACGAGCGTGGACGCCGAAGCGCGTCACCGCGACATGTCCACGATCGAGAACGAGATCTTCGCCGAGAAGCGGCAGTCCGAGAACAGCCGCGACTCCGAGATCGAGAAGCGCGCCGCCAAGCTCGAGCAGGACCTTGCCGAGCTGGAGGCCGAGGGCGCCAAGGCGGACGTGCGCCGCAAGGTCAAGGAGGCCGGCGAACGCGAGATGCGCCAGATCCGTGACAAGGCGCAGCGCGAGATCGACCGGCTCGATGAGGTGCTCGACACCTTCCGCAAGCTCGACAGCAAGCAGCTGGTCACCGACGAGCTGCTCTACCGCGAGCTGCGTGACCGCTTCGGTGAGTACTTCACCGGCGGCATGGGTGCCGAGGCCATCAAGGCCCTGCTGCAGAACATGGACCTCGACGCCGAGGCCGAGTCGCTGCGCGAGACCATCCGCAGTGGCAAGGGCCAGCGCAAGATCCGTGCGCTCAAGCGGCTCAAGGTCGTCGCCGCGTTCCTGAACACCCGCAACTCGCCGCTGGGCATGGTGCTGGACTGCGTCCCGGTCATCCCGCCGGACCTGCGCCCGATGGTGCAGCTCGACGGTGGCCGTTTCGCCACGTCCGACCTGAACGACCTGTACCGCCGCGTGATCAACCGGAACAACCGGCTCAAGCGGCTGATCGACCTCGGCGCCCCCGAGATCATCGTCAACAACGAGAAGCGGATGCTGCAGGAGGCCGTCGACGCGCTGTTCGACAACGGCCGCCGCGGCCGGCCGGTCACCGGCCCGGGTAACCGTCCGCTGAAGTCGCTGTCCGACATGCTCAAGGGCAAGCAGGGCCGGTTCCGTCAGAACCTGCTCGGCAAGCGCGTCGACTACTCCGGCCGTTCCGTCATCGTCGTCGGCCCCCGGCTCAAGCTGCACCAGTGCGGCCTGCCGAAGCAGATGGCGCTGGAGCTGTTCAAGCCGTTCGTGATGAAGCGCCTGGTGGACCTGAACCACGCGCAGAACATCAAGTCGGCCAAGCGCATGGTCGAGCGGCAGCGCGCGGTCGTGTGGGACGTCCTGGAAGAGGTCATCAGCGAGCACCCGGTGCTGCTGAACCGCGCACCGACGCTGCACCGCCTGGGCATCCAGGCCTTCGAGCCGCAGCTGGTCGAGGGCAAGGCGATCCAGATCCACCCGCTCGTCTGTACGGCGTTCAACGCCGACTTCGACGGTGACCAGATGGCGGTGCACGTGCCGCTGTCGGCCGAGGCGCAGGCCGAGGCCCGGATCCTGATGCTGTCGTCGAACAACATCCTCAAGCCGGCCGACGGCAAGCCCGTCACCATGCCCACCCAGGACATGGTCATCGGCCTCTACTACCTGACCCACCTGACCAAGGGTGGCAAGGGCGAGGGCCGGGTCTTCAGCTCGGACGCCGAGGCACGGATGGCGTTCGACAACGGCGAGCTGCACCTGCAGTCGCTCGTGAAGATCCGCCTCCCCGAGGTGCTCGAGGTCGACAACGGTGCCGGCTCGCCCACGTGGGAGCGGCCGGAGGGCTGGGAGACGGGCGACAAGCTGCTCGTCGAGACCACCCTGGGCCGGGTCTTCTTCAACGAGACGCTGCCCCCGGGCTACCGGTACGTCAACTACGAGATCCGCAAGGGTCAGCTCTCCGCGATCGTCAACGACCTCGCCGAGCGCTTCCCCAAGGTCGCCCTCGCGGCGACCCTGGACGCGCTCAAGGAGGCCGGTTTCCACTGGGCCACCTGGTCCGGTGTGACGATCGGTATGGGCGACGTCATCGCCCCGCCGCGCAAGCCGGAGATCATCGCCCGCTACCAGGGCGAGGCCGACCGCATCGACAAGCAGTACCAGCGTGGCCTGATGACCGCCGAGGAACGTCGCGGCGAGCTCATCGACATCTGGACCAACGCGACCAAGGACATCTCGAAGGAGATGGAGACGGCGCTGCCGCAGGAGAACCCGCTCTGGGTCATGATCAACTCCGGCGCCCGCGGTAACCTCCTCCAGCTCCGGCAGATCGCCGCGATCCGTGGTCTGGTGGCCAACCCCAAGGGCGAGATCATCCCGCGCCCGATCACCTCGTCGTACCGCGAGGGCCTGACCGTGCTGGAGTACTTCATCTCCACGCACGGTGCCCGTAAGGGTCTGGCCGACACCGCGCTGCGTACCGCCGACTCGGGTTACCTGACCCGGCGCCTGGTGGACGTCTCGCAGGACGTCATCATCCGCGAGGAGGACTGCGGCACCGACCGCGCGATCCCGATGCAGGTGGCGGACCGCGAGGGGGGCAAGCTGGTCGTGCACACGCACGCCGAGACCGGCGTGCACGCCCGTACGCTGGCCGACGACATCGACGACGCCGCGGGCAACCGCGTCGTGTCGCGTGGCGACGACCTGAACTCGATCATGGTCGACCAGCTGGTCGCGGCCGGCGTCGAGACCGTCCGGGTGCGTTCGGTGCTGACCTGCGAGTCGAAGCTCGGTGTGTGTGCTGCCTGCTACGGCCGCTCGCTGCCGACCGGCAAGGCGGTCGACATCGGCGAGGCCGTCGGCATCATCGCGGCCCAGTCCATCGGCGAGCCGGGTACGCAGCTGACGATGCGTACCTTCCACACCGGTGGTGTGGCGGGTGAGGACATCACTCAGGGTCTGCCGCGTGTGCAGGAGATCTTCGAGGCTCGCGTGCCCAAGGGTAAGGCGCCCATCGCCGACACCCCGGGACGCGTGCGCATCGAGGACGGCGAGCGCTCGCGCAAGATCATCGTGGTGCCGGACGACGGCAGCGAGGAGATCGTGTACGACAAGATCTCCAAGCGCGTCAAGCTGCGGGCTCACGACGGCGACCACGTCGCGGTCGGCGAGAAGCTCACCGAGGGCACCATCGATCCGCACGAGTTGCTGCGCATCATGGGCCCGCGCGCGGTCCAGGTCCACCTGACCAGTGAGGTCCAGGAGGTCTACCGCTCGCAGGGTGTGCTCATCCACGACAAGCACATCGAGATCATCATCCGCCAGATGCTCAAGCGGGTCACGGTCATCGATTCCGGCGCGACCGAGTTCCTGCCGGGCGTGCTGGTCGACCGGGCGCTCTTCGAGTCGGAGAACCGCCGGCTCGTGGGCGAGGGTGGCGAGCCCGCCGCCGGTCGTCCGGTGCTCATGGGTATCACCAAGGCCTCGCTGGCGACCGACTCCTGGCTCTCGGCGGCCTCCTTCCAGGAGACCACCCGGGTGCTCACCGACGCTGCGATCAACTCGCGCAGCGACTCGCTGGTGGGCCTCAAGGAGAACGTCATCATCGGCAAGCTCATCCCGGCCGGTACGGGCATCAGCAAGTACCGCAACATCCGGGTCGAGCCGACCGAGGAGGCCAAGGCGAAGGTGTACTCGATGACCGGGTACCCCGAGACCGACTACGGCTTCGGGCCGGCCAGCGGGCAGGCTGTGCCGCTGGACGACTTCGACTTCGGGTCGTACCGCTAAGGTTTCTCCACACCGTTAAGGGCGGCCGCGCTTCGATGCGCGGCCGCCCTTCGGTGTTCCTAAGATGAATGGGTGACCTACCCCGCGATGACAGTGCCCACCCGCCACCCGATGGATCCGGAACCGGTGCCGTCGACCAAGGCGCGGGCGGTCTTCGCGCTGGGGCTGCTGGCGTTCCTGACCGGTGCACTCGTCGGCGGGGTGATTCCCGCCACGCTGGCCCTGATGCTGGCCCGGCAGGTCAGGCGCGAGGCGTATGCCGCCGGCGGCTACCTGATCGGTGCGACCTGGGTGCGCCGGGGGGAGCGGCTGGCCTGGGCGGGGATCGTGCTGGCGCTGACCGCGCTGGTGGTCGCGTCGATCGCCGGGCTGCTCCACCTGGCCGCCGCCCCCGGGGGCCAGGACTTCGATTCCAACACCGACTGAGCCCACCCGCGGCGGAAAACCCATGCAAGTTCGCTGTATGAGCCCAGTCAGCGGCCCCAGGGCTGCACAACACCACGTTCGGGTGACATGCTCGAAGATCCAGGGGTACGTGGCGAGAGGGACGGTCCGGTGACGCAGCAACCAGGTTCGTGGCCACCGGCCGGACAGCCGGTGACGATGGCCGGCCCTCCGCCGCCGGTGCTGCCGCCCAAGCCGAGCGAGGCGTGGACCCCGGAACGGCTGGAGCCCGTGGCGGGCACCGAGTTCGCCCTGGTCCAGCTCAGGGTCGCGCCGATCACGTCCGGCCTGGCCACCGGCTCGCTGATCGCCGGCATCGCCTCGATCCTGGTCTCCACCCTGGTGCTCTGCTTCGGCCTCTCCGGCCTGTCCGACGGCTGGGGCGCGGTGGTGGCGGGCGCGTTCGCGCTGCTGGGCGTGCTGGTCGGCGGCGGCGGGGTGGGCGTCGGGCTGGCCGCCCGGCGGCAGATCCGGCGCTCCGGACAGGACGGCCGGGTCCGTTTCGTCGGGCGCGGCCTGGCCACCGCGGGGATCTCGTGCGGCGGCGCGGGGCTGGGAATCGCGGCGCTGACGCTGCTGTTGGTAGTGGTGTTGCAATTTTCCTGAGGCCTCGCAGCGCGAGATACGACACCGCGCGGCGGTACGCCGAGGCACCCGGTACACTTGTTAGCTGGAGATGTCCATCAGGGGAAGCAGTCAGAGGAACATCCTCGTTTTGACCTGTGTCCCCCCGGTGGGTACTCTTTCCCCTCGTGCCCGGGCTCGCCCGGGCAACTCGTGCGTGCGCCCGAGTCTGTAGTAACCGACGGGGCAGTGGCACGACAGGGTTTACCAGCCCTGACAAAGACAGAAACACTCGTTGCGCGTGTCTAGCGCGCAGCGGGACCGTGGCCGGGCGACACGCCCGACCGCGGGTGCCGGGGGATCCAAACGGGATCCTTCGGTGCACAAGGCAGAACGAAGACGGTGCGGCCGCTGAAGGGCGGCCGAAGGGAGCGGAGAAACCCGGTGCCCACGATCCAGCAGCTGGTCCGAAAGGGCCGCCAGGCTAAGACGAGCAAGACCAAGACGCCGGCGCTGAAGGGAAGCCCCCAACGGCGCGGCGTGTGCACGCGCGTGTACACCACTACCCCCAAGAAGCCGAACTCTGCGCTGCGCAAGGTCGCTCGTGTGAAGCTCAGCAGCCAGATCGAGGTGACGGCGTACATCCCGGGCGTCGGCCACAACCTGCAGGAGCACTCCATCGTGCTCGTGCGTGGCGGTCGTGTGAAGGACCTCCCGGGCGTCCGCTACAAGATCGTCCGCGGTTCGCTGGACACCCAGGGTGTCCGCAACCGCAAGCAGGCGCGCAGCCGTTACGGCGCGAAGAAGGAGAAGAGCTGACATGCCGCGTAAAGGCCCCGCGCCGAAACACCCGCTGGTAGCGGACCCGGTCTACAACTCGCCGCTGGTCACCCAGCTGGTGAACAAGATCCTGGTCGGCGGCAAGCGTCAGCTCGCCGAGCGTATCGTCTACGGCGCCCTCGAGGGCTGCCGCGAGAAGAGCGGCACCGACCCCGTGGTGACCCTCAAGCGCGCCATGGACAACGTCAAGCCGACCCTCGAGGTCCGCAGCCGCCGCGTCGGTGGCGCGACCTACCAGGTGCCGGTCGAGGTGCGCACGCCGCGGCAGACCACGCTCGGTCTGCGCTGGCTGGTCCAGTACTCCAAGGCCCGCCGCGAGAAGACCATGATCGAGCGACTGCAGAACGAGCTGCTCGACGCCAGCAATGGCCTCGGTGCTGCCGTCAAGCGGCGTGAAGACACCCACAAGATGGCGGAGTCCAACAAGGCCTTCGCGCACTACCGCTGGTAAGACCCGCTGCCGGCCCGGTTCCCGCCGGGCCGTCACAGTTCAGTCGTACCGGTCCTGCAGAGACGACGACGAAGAAGAGTAGGGATTGAAGTGGCTGCCGCAGACGCGCTCGCCAAGGTACGCAACATCGGCATCATGGCGCACATCGACGCTGGTAAGACCACGACGACCGAGCGGATCCTGTTCTACACCGGTATCACGTACAAGATCGGTGAAGTCCACGAGGGCGCGGCCGTCATGGACTGGATGGAACAGGAACAGGAACGCGGCATCACCATCACCTCCGCCGCCACGAAGTGCGAGTGGAAGGGCTACACGATTCAGATCATCGACACGCCCGGCCACGTCGACTTCACGGTCGAGGTCGAGCGGTCGCTGCGGGTGCTCGACGGTGCCGTCGCGGTCTACGACGGTGTCGCCGGCGTGGAGCCCCAGACGGAGAACGTCTGGCGGCAGGCGGACAAGTACCACGTCCCCCGGATGTGCTTCGTCAACAAGCTCGACCGGACCGGCGCCGACTTCTTCCGCTGTGTGCAGATGATGATCGACCGGCTCAACGCCACCCCGCTCGTCCTGCAGATCCCGATCGGGCTCGAGGGCGACCACATCGGTGTCGTCGACTTGATCAACATGAAGGCGCTCACCTGGCGCGGGGAGACCCAGAAGGGTGACGACTACGCGATCGAGGAGATCCCGGCCGAGCTACTCGACTCCGCGACGGAGTGGCGCGAGAAGCTGATCGAGACCCTCGCCGACGTGGACGACTTCGTCATGGAGAAGTACCTCGACGGCGTCGAGGTCTCCATCGAGGAGATCAAGGCTGCCATCCGGCGCTCCACGATCGCCAGCAAGGCCAACCCGGTGCTGTGCGGCTCGGCGTTCAAGAACAAGGGCGTTCAGCCCATGCTCGACGCCGTGGTCGACTACCTGCCGTCGCCGCTGGACGTCCCGGCCATCGACGGTGTCGCGGCCGACGGCGAGACGCCGATCATCCGCAAGCCGTCCATGGACGAGCCGTTCTCCGGTCTGGCCTTCAAGATCCAGACTGACAAGCACCTCGGCAAGCTGACGTACGTCCGGGTCTACTCCGGCACGCTCGACTCCGGTTCCCAGGTGGTCAACTCCACCAAGGACCGCAAGGAGCGGATCGGCAAGATCTACCAGATGCACGCCAACAAGCGCGAGGAGCGCCCCACGGCGTGGGCCGGCGACATCATCGCGGTGCAGGGTCTCAAGCAGACCACCACCGGTGACACGCTGAGCGACCCGGCGCACCCGGTCATCCTGGAGTCGATGACGTTCCCGGAGCCGGTCATCCAGGTCGCGATCGAGCCGAAGACCAAGTCGGACCAGGAGAAGCTGGGCGTCGCGATCCAGCGCCTGGCCGAAGAGGACCCGACCTTCCGCGTCTTCAACGACGAGGAGACCGGTCAGACGGTCATCGCCGGCATGGGCGAGCTGCACCTCGACATCCTCGTGGACCGCATGCGCCGCGAGTTCAACGTCGAGGCGAACAT
>NZ_QHHV01000355.1:0-2776 GCF_003947245.1 Actinoplanes sp. ATCC 53533
TCACCCACACCCTCGGCCGCAGCCCGACGGTCGCCGACATCTCCGTGCACCTCGGCGTCACCGAGGAAGAAGTCCTCGAAGGCCTCGAAGGCGCCCGCGCCTACAACGCCACCAGCCTGAGCACCCCGATCAGCGCCGACGGCACCACCGAGCTCGGCGACACCCTCGGCGGCGAAGACCACGAATTCGAACTCGCCGAAACCCGCGTCGCCCTCGGCCCCGCCCTGGCCATGCTCGACGACCGCGAGCAGAAGATCCTCACCCTGCGCTTCTACGGCAACCTCACCCAGTCGCAGATCGCCGACCAGGTCGGCATCTCCCAGATGCACGTCAGCCGCCTGCTCACCAAGGCCCTGACGAAGCTGCGCACGCACCTCGCCGGCGACACCATCTGAGCAACCGCAGAGCTGACGCCGGCCCGGTTCGGGCCGGCGTTTCTGCGTATTCTCTACCGCGAGGAGCGATGCCATGAGTGAGCCGGACTGGGTCGAACACGCCGTGTGGTGGCAGGTCTACCCGCTCGGCTTCGTCGGCGCGCATCCCGCGGGCCGCGAGAACGGTGGGCTGCGGCAGCTCACCGCCTGGCTGGACTATGCCGTTGAGCTCGGCGTCTCCGGCATCCTGCTCGGGCCCGTGTTCGCGGCCGAGACGCACGGCTACGACACGATCGACCATCTCCGGATCGACCCGCGCCTCGGTGACGACACCGACTTCGACGCGCTCGTCGCCGCCGCGCACGATCGCGGGCTGCGGGTCATGCTCGACGGGGTGTTCAACCACGTGGGGCGCGGGCACGCCGCCTTCCAGGCCGTGCTCGCCCAGGGCCGCGAGGCGCCGACCGCGTCCTGGTTCCGGCTCACCTGGCCGGCGGGCGGGGGCGCGCCCGAATACGCCGACTTCGAGGGCCACGGTGCGCTGGTCGCCCTCAACCATGCCGAGCCTGCCGTCGCCGACTACGTCACCGAGGTGCTGACCCACTGGCTGCGCCGCGGTGCCGACGGCTGGCGGCTCGACGCGGCGTACGCGGTGCCGGCCGGCTTCTGGGCGACGGTGCTGCCCCGCCTCCGGGCCGAGTTCCCCGGCGCGTACGTGGTCGGCGAGGTCATCCACGGCGACTACCCGGAGTTCGTCAAGGAATCCACCGTGGACTCGGTGACCCAGTACGAGCTGTGGAAGGCCGCCTGGAGCGCCCTGAACGCGGGCAACTTCTTCGAGCTGAGCTGGGCCCTGGAACGGCACAACGGATTCCTGGACAGCTTCGTGCCGCAGACCTTCGTCGGCAACCACGACGTGACCCGGCTGGCCAGCAAGCTCACCGACGCCCAGCACGTGCCGCTCGCGCTGGTGTTGCTGCTCACCGTGGGCGGCAGCCCGTCCATCTACGCCGGCGACGAGCAGGGCTTCCAGGGCGTCAAGGAGGACCGGGAGCACGGCGACGACGCGGTCCGCCCGGCGTTCCCCGCCGAGCCCGCCGGGCTGGCGCCGTACGGCTGGCCGCTCTACCACCTGCACCAGGAGCTGATCGGGTTGCGCCGCCGGCACCCGTGGCTGCATCACGCCCGGACGAAGCCGGTGCACCTGACCAACGAGCAGTTCGCCTACGCGGTCACCGACGGCAGCCGGACGCTCATCGTGGCCCTGAGCGTCGGTGCTGCGCCTGCCGAGCTGCCGGTGCCGTACGGGAAATCGGTTTTGAACGGCGCCGCGGAGCTGAAGCGGGCCGGCTCGGCCGACGCCGCGGTGGTGCTGCCCGCACACGGCTGGGCCGTCCTGGAAGCTTGAGGCCTGAGACATGAAGAACGCCCGCCGAGGCGGGCGTTCTTCATGTCACGACGGGGATCAGAACCAGACTTTTCGCCCACCGACCGGGCGGCCGACGGCACCCAGGATCCAGAGGACGGCGCCAACGACCAGCAGAATGGCGCCGATCGTGTAGAGGATCGAGACGTTGAGGAAGATACCCAACAGCAGGAGGATGAGACCGAGGATCAACATTTGGGGGGCTCCGTTCGTCGCCGGCTTGTCCAGCGAACCTGGAATACCCATGGCCCTCGATTCCCAATCCCTGCCGTATCTCGGCCGACCTCGGGTCAGCGCTTCGGCGGGGCGAGCACCCGGCTGACCTCGCCCGAGGGACCGAACGTGGTCATGAACCGGTCCCGGAACTCGTCCATCTTCCAGATCGGGGCCTTCGGATCCGGCTTGATCCCGTCGGTCCAGCCCCAGCTCGACGTCTTGGCCATGACCGTCTTGTCCTTGGCCAGGATGGTGATCGGCACGTCGTGGCTGGCGGTGTCGCCGACGATGAGCGGGGACGGCTGGTGGTCGCCGAGGAAGACCATCACGGTGTTCTCGTCGCCGTAGAGTTCCAGCCAGGAGATCACGGTGGTCATCGTGTACTGGATCGACCGGGAGTATTCGCGCCGGAGCTTCACCGGGTCCTTCCAGATGGTGCGGACCTTCTTGCCCTCCTGCTGGATCTGCTTGTAGACCGAGCCGTCACCGACGTCGTCCCAGTCGATGAACTGCGGGAGCGGCGCCCACGGCGTGTGGCTGGAGACCAGCGGCATCTCGACGAACATCGGGTCGTGTTCCACGCCGTGCACGTTCTTCTCGAACCACGAGAGGGTGTACTGGTCCGGCTGCGGCGCCCAGCTGAAGGCCGGTCCCTGGTAGCCGGTGTTGCGGGAGTCGTAGACCTTGTCGTAGCCGTAGAAGTTGCCCTCCGGCCAGGCCCGGGTGGCGCCCGGCATGACGCTCATGGTGTCGAAGCCGG
>NZ_QHHV01000356.1:0-18406 GCF_003947245.1 Actinoplanes sp. ATCC 53533
TGGCCGGCGGTGCGGCTCGGTGGTGCGGCCTCGGCTTGGGTGGTGCGGCTTGGCGGTGCGGGCTGGCAGTGCGGTTTGGCGGTGCGGCTCGGTGGTGCGGCCTCGGCTTGGGTGGTGCGGGTCGGCGGTGCGGGCTGGCGGTGCGGCTCGGTGGTGGGGCGTGGTGGTGCGGCCTCGGCTTGGGTGGTGCGGGCTGGCAGTGCGGGCTGGCGGTACGACGAGCCAGGGCGGCGGTGTTGGGGCGCGGGCTAGGAGCGGCGGGCCGCCCGTCGGGCTGATCTGGGGGTGGGTGAGGCCCAGGTTCACACCCGTTGGGTGGTAGCCCGTGCAGCGGTAGATTGCCTGGTCGGCGCGAAGGGTTGTCGATGAGTCGCGCGGGCTGGCTGAGGTGTCGCATGACTTGGCCGGCGGGTTGGATGCCTTGCGGTGCGGGCCGGCCCGAAAGCGCGAACGTCTGATGATCGCGGCGCCACGGGATCTGCTGTCCGCAGGCGGTCTTATGCGGCGGGCCCCGTGGAGCTGACCCCGATTGCCGCAAGATTCTGCCCGGCATGCCCGACCATGCGGTGGGTCCGGGCAGCCGCGGGGCGGTTTCGCCCGGCCTCGCACCAACATTGATGCGTGCCGGCGCGGAGCGGACCACGCTGCCAAGATCCGGCTGCGCCTCGAACAGGCGACTGACCGAACCTGGCAATCTGCGCAAGCGGAGCGGACCATCCGAGTTTCGCCATTTCTGGATCGCTTGCCCCACAGGGCGTCCGCCATCCGTCCAGCTCATCCTGCGTGTCGGCCATGACGCCGAGAATCTTGCGGCTTGGCGCTGATCGGGCACTACACAAGATCTACTTTCGGATCGGCCCCTCGACCTGCGGCTGCGCCCGCACGAACTGGTGAAACTCGAGGGACCGCGTTGCCGCAGATCTGGCTGCACCCCGAGCGTGCCAGCGGCCCGACCGGCTGGACCCGGCAATCTGGGTAGCCGGTGCCCCAGGCGGACCACCGCTAGCACGATCTCGACAGCGGCCTCGGCTGGCTGCTCGTGGCCGCACCGAGCCGAAAGTCTCCCGAATGACGAAAGTCGAGCGCCCTCGGATTCACGAGACCGACCGGGTTGGTGAAGCCGCGGGGACCTTTCTGGATGGCGGGTCAGCTTCGCACCATCAGTCCACAAAGTTGGCCTAGCGTCGGCCGGACCCGCGTGGATGCCAAAGCGCGGCTATCCCCGGCCGCAGGGGAAGCCGGCGTCGTTGTGGTTGGCTGCGCCCCGCAGAGCCACAAGATTGGCCGGGTCGGCGTGGCCGTGGCGACCTTGTGGATATCGGGTTAGCTCACCGCACCTCGATGTCGCACGATCGACCGGGTTGGTGGGTCGTGAAGATCTTGCGGCGGTTGGGGCTGCCGCACCTTCGTCCCACAGCGCGATCCGGGTTGGCGTGGCCGTGAGGATGCTTGCCGAGCTTGAGCCGTTAGGTCCCTGCCGACAGTTCATGGGTCATGGCGACCGGCGTGGAACAGTGGCCAGCTGTGTGGCGTACGTCATATGAAGGGTTCGCGGGCGGGCAGCATTTGTTCAGGGGTGGCCGGGTGTTCGGACTCGTTGCGCTGGTGGCTGGCGCGTTTCGGTGGGCGTGGTCTGGTGGGGCGGCGGGTCAGCCCGGCGGGTGATCGCCGGGCTGGAGTATGTCCTGGCCGGCTGCTGTGGTGGTTTGGGCTCGGTGTTGCGGTTGGTGTCGCCGCCGTGCGTACCGGATGCGGTTTGGTCTTTGTCCCGGCGGGCGGGGTCAGGTGTTTTGTTTGATGCGGTTGGTCAGCTCGGCGATCTGGTTGTAGAGCGACCTGCGCTCTGCCATGTGCTGGCGGATCTTTCGGTCCGCGTGCATCACCGTGGTGTGGTCGCGGCCGCCGAAGGCCTGGCCGATTCTTGGCAGGGACAGCTCGGTCAGTTCGCGGCAGAGGTACATCGCCACCTGGCGGGCGTTGACCAGGACGCGGGAGCGGGAGTGGCCGCGTAGGTCTTCCAGGCTCACGCCGAAGTAGTCCGCGGTGGACACCATGATCTGGTCCGCCGTGATCTCCGGGCCGGCGCCGTCGGGCATGAAGTCGCGCAGGACCTCTTCGGCCAGTGAGAGCTGCACCGACGATCTGGTCAGGCTGGCGAATGCCGTTACCCGGATGAGGGCGCCCTCGAGTTCGCGGATCGAGTTCGAGACGCGGGACGCGATGAATTCCAGCACGTCGTCCGGGGCGTACATGCGTTCCTGCGCGGCCTTCTTCTGCAGGATGGCGATGCGGGTTTCGAGGTCCGGCGGCTGGATGTCGGCGAGCAGGCCCCATTCGAAGCGGGTGCGCATCCGGTCTTCGAGGGTGGCCAGCTGGCGGGGGGAGCGGTCCGAGCTGATCACGATCTGCTTGTTCGCGTTGTGCAGGGTGTTGAACGTGTGGAAGAACTCCTCCTGGGTGCGCTCGCGGTTTTCCAGGAACTGGATGTCGTCGATCAGCAGGATGTCGACGTCGCGGTAGCGCCGTTGGAAGGCCTGCGTTTTGTCGTCGCGCAGGGAGTTGATGAAGTCGTTGGTGAATTCCTCGGTGGAGACGTAGCGCACCGAGCGGGCGTGGCCCAGCGTCGTCGCGTAGTGGCCGATCGCGTGGAGCAGGTGTGTCTTACCCAGGCCGGAGCTGCCGTAGATGAACAGCGGGTTGTACGCCTTCGCCGGGGATTCGGCCACCGCGACCGATGCGGCGTGCGCGAACCTGTTTGACGAGCCGATGACGAACGTCTCGAACATGTATTTCGGGTTGAGGCGGTTGCCGTCGTTGCCACCCCGGCGGTCGCGGTCCTGGCCGCGCATGTCCATCGGCGCGCGGCCTGGGCCGTTGTCGCCGCTGCCCTGCCGCATCTGCATCGTGTCGTCGCGGCGGTCCTGACCCAGCATGGTCGGACGGTCGTCCTGGCGGCGCTGGTTGTCGCGGAGCTGGGTCTGGTCGGTGGCGATCCGGCGGCCCGCCGATTCGTTCGGCGGATCCGCGAAGTGGGACATCTGCCGGGGGGCATCGCGGCGCTGCGGATCCGCTTCGGTCCGGGTCTGCGCCTTGCCCTTCTGCTGCTCCTGCTGCGCTTCGGCGGCGGTCTTCGGCCCCTCGGCCTGGCCTGCCGGCAGCGGCGCGGCGAACAGAGCGTCCTGACCGTCACGAGTGTCACGGGCCTGCGGGACGGCGCGGGGGAACGGCGCCTGCGCGGAACCGGTCGGGCCGTCGGCCGACTCGTAGTTCTGCTCGTACGACTTCTCGTATCCCTGGTCGTAGTTGTCCTGGTGACCGAAGGACGGCGACTGTGGATAACGATCCGGATATGCCGGTGGCTGCTGGTCTGCATAGTGCTGCTGGTCGGCGTAGCGCTGCTGCTGGTCGGAGTAGTGCGCGGGCGCCTGGGTCGGCGGCTCGGGCGGTGGTGTGCCGTAGACCTTGCCCGGATGACCCGTTCCGTCCTCCGGTGGCCGGACCGTCACGGCGACCTGGATCGGCCGGCCGAGCCGGCGCGACAGGGCCTCGGTGATCGCCAGCCGGAGCCGCGACTCGATCACGTCGCGGGTATAGGTGTCGGGCACGGACAGCAGCGCGGTGTCCTCAACTATGGCGCGCAGGCGGGTGAGCCGCAGGTACGCACGCTGCTGGGCGGACGCGATCTCGTCCGCCAGCTCGTCCGTCGCAGCGGTCCATACCCCGCCAAGGTCGACCGTATCGGCCACCGCCGCGCCACCCCCATCGCCACCGGTTCCCCGGTGGCCTTGTCCGGCTTCCGCCGCCCTTTGCCCGTCGTCACCCGAACGGGCCACGGACCGGCTACCCCCAACCAGCACATCCAACGTGCTGAACATGTACGGCGCCACCGGCTATCCACAGGTTATCCACAACCTGTGCACTCGTCGGTGGTCGCTCCCCGGCCGGTTGGTCGGCGGACTCCCCCGGAGCCTGTGGTGGCGCGGGAAAACAGGCTCATCTGGCGAACGATTTACCGCCTCGTCCGGTTTTGGCCAGCTCGGCGCGTCAACGCGCAGACCAGCAAACGGGCACGCTAACAGCGCGGCGGCATCCGCATCAACCGCCGGTACCCACCCCGGGGCAGACGTGGCACGAAAAGATTCACTCTGTGCGTAGACGGACCAGCGTGCGTGACCAGGCGCGGGGCGGGAAGGGATCTGTCGGCGTGCCGACCCCGGGATGGTTGACCACCGTGGGGGTGCTGCGTAGGGTCGGGCGGTTGCTCCGCCGCACTCTGCTAAAGTGGCGTCTTGCAGCTTTGATGCCCCCTGGACGCCGCCAAGAGTAGGTCGTCCGACGAAGACGGAGTTCTGACGTGAGCAAGCGCACCTACCAGCCGAACAACCGCCGGCGCGCGAAGACCCACGGTTTCCGGCTGCGCATGCGCACCCGTGCCGGCCGCGCCATCCTCTCCACCCGCCGCGCCAAGGGCCGCGACAAGCTGTCGGCCTGAGCCGACGCTGGTCCGGCCGGATGTCTAGGTAGTCGTGCTGGCCACGGCACAACGACTGAGGCGTAGCGCCGACTTCGCCGCAGCTGTTCGCGGTGGGCGCAGGGCCGGGCGCAACTCGGTGGTCGTCCACCTTCTTATCGATGAGCCGGTGCAAGCCTCCGCGGCGCGCGCCGGCTTTGTCGTGTCCAAGGCCGTGGGCAACGCGGTGATCCGTAACAAGGTCCGCCGGCGCCTGCGTCACTTGGTCCGGTCCCGCCTCGCCGACCTGCCGGACGGCGCTCTGCTGGTGGTTCGCGCACTGCCTGCCTCGGCCTCGGTGTCCTTCGAGACGCTGGGCACCGACCTCGATGCGGCCCTGGTCGCCGCGCGGTCGCCGCGGCGGCGGCGATGAGCACGCCACGCGGGCCGGTTGCCCGGGTGCTGACGTGGGGGATCGTCGCGTACCGTCGTTACTTGAGCCCGGCACTGCCGGCACGCTGTCGGTTCTACCCCTCGTGCAGCGCGTACGCCCAGGAGGCGCTCGCGGTGCACGGCGCTCTCCGAGGGACCGCCCTGGCGATCTGGCGGCTGTTGCGCTGCCACCCCTTCCACCCTGGCGGGTTCGATCCGGTGCCTGACCCGATCCGTCACCGTCCTGCTGATGTGACTGGAGCATGAATGAGTCTCGACTGGATCTACATCGCCATCTCGTGGATCCTTCTTCGCTGGCATGATCTCTGGGACGCCATCGGCGTCTCGGACGGCCGGGTGCTGGGCACCAACTGGGCCTGGATTCTGTCGATCGTCTTCCTGGTCGTGACGCTGCGGGTGATCCTCTTCCCCGTCTTCGTCAAGCAGATCAAGTCCCAGCGCGCCATGCAGGCGCTGCAGCCCAAGGTCAAGCTGCTGCAGGAGAAGCACAAGGGTGACCGGGAGACGCTCCAGAAAGAAATGATGGAGCTGTACAAGGTCGAGAAGGCCAACCCGCTTATGGGCTGCCTCCCGATGTTCCTGCAGATCCCGGTCTTCCTGGGCCTGTTCCACGTGCTGCGCCGGCTCAACCCGGACAATCTCAACCCCACCCTGTACGGCTGGACGGAAGAGCAGTTCCGTGAGGCGACTCACGCGGCGCTGTTCACCACGCCGCTGCCGGCCCAGTTCGGCTCGTCCGCGTCCGACCTCGCCCAGCTCAACGCGAACGGCACCACGGTCAAGATCATCGCGGGCATCCTGGTTCTGATCATGATGGCGACGACGTACCTGACGAGCCGCCAGATGATCCTCAAGACCGGCTGGGCCGAGGACCCGCAGCAGAAGATGATCCAGCGCCTGATGCTGTACGGCATCCCGGCGTCGCTGCTGATCTCCGGCGCTCTGTTCCCCATCGGCGTGGTCATCTACTGGGTCACGAACAACCTCTTCAGCCTGGCCCAGCAGCAGTGGGTGCTCCGCAAGTTCCCGCCGCCGCCGATGGCCAACGGGAAGAGCACCTCTTCCTCGGCACGCCCGGCCGGTTCGAGCGGTGCCAAGTCCGGCGGCAAGACCCCGCAGAATCCGGTGCAGAGCGGCCGTACCGGTGGCCTGTTCGGCCGCAAGCCGGCCGCCCTGCCGGAGCCGAAGAGCCCGGTCGTGGACACCAAGGCCCTCGCGCCGAAGCCCGGCGCCAAGCCGGTGAACCCCAAGAAGGGCGCGAGACCCGCCAACAAACCACAGGGATGACGCAGCTGCGACCCGGGCCTGGCCCGGGCCGCGCGCGGCCCTGTTGGGGCGGCGACAAAGACCTCCTCGCGCCGGTGCCGACCTATCACTCCTGGGTGGCACCGACGCGGGAACAGCGGACCGAGCAGGTCCGGCCCGAGTGAGTACGGAGATGAGACCGTGACCGACACCAGCACTCCCAGCGCAGAGCAGTCCGCCGAGGAGACCGCTTCCGCCCCTGCCGCGGAGTCCGCCGGTACCGAAGAGACCAAGAAGTCGGAGACTGTCACGACGGATTCCGACCTGTTCCGGCAGAGCGAGGTCGCCGCCGACTACGTGGAGGGTCTGCTCGACATCCTCGACTACGACGGCGACATCGACGAGCTCGTGTCGGCGGGACGCCCGATGGTCGAGGTCGTCGGCGGCCGGCTGCAGCCGCTTGTGGGTCAGCGCGGCGCGACGCTGGAGGCTCTGCAGGAGCTCACCCGCCTGGCGATCTTCCGGGCCACGGGCTCGCCGAGCCGGCTGCTGCTGGACATCGGCGGCTACCGGGCCACCCGGCGTAAGGAACTGACGGCGGTCGCCCGCAATGCGGTCGAGAAGGTCAAGGAGCACGGCGACCCGGTACGCCTGGAGCCGATGTCGGCCTTCGAGCGTAAGTGCGTGCACGACGTGGTGAACGCGATCCCCGGCGTGCAGAGCGAGTCCGAGGGCGTCGAGCCCAGCCGCCGCATCGTGGTTCGTCCGGCTGACTGACGCGAGATGACCGACCCACGCTTCGGCGCGGGTGACGACGGCCCGGGCGATGTCGTGCCCGGGCCGTCGTCGTCCGCCGCTCCCCCTGCCTTTTCTTCTGGTGTTCCGGCTGCCTTTGCCGACGCCGCGTCGCGTGCTTTCGGCGCTCGGTTGTCGCTTGCTGCGCGCTACGCGAAGCTGCTGATCACCGACGGCGTCGTTCGGGGTCTCATTGGGCCGCGGGAAGCTCCGCGGGTATGGGAACGCCACTTGATCAATTGTGCCGTTATGTCCGAGATGATCCCTATCGGGGCTTCGGTGACGGACGTGGGGTCTGGTGCTGGTTTGCCCGGTATCGTGCTGGCAGTGGCCCGGCCAGATCTCATGATCACGCTGGTCGAGCCGCTGGCACGACGAACCGCTTTCCTGTCCGAAGCGGTGACCGCACTTGGCCTCGACGCGACCGTCACAGTCGTCCGCGGCCGAGCGGAAGACCTCGTCGGTGGGCCCCCCGCCGCCGCCGATGTCGTCACCGCCCGCGCGGTCGCGCCACTGGACCGGCTCGCCGGTTGGTGCCTGCCCCTCGCCGCCGTCGGCGGCCGGCTACTGGCGCTCAAGGGCGCCACGGCCGCGGAAGAGGCGGCAGAGCACCACGAGGCGATCACCCGGCTCGGTGGCGGCGACCCGGTCGTCCGGCTCTGCGGAGTCGGGCTGATCGATCCGCCGACCACGGTCGTCGAGATCGTGCGGGAACGGGCCGTCGTGGCGCCAAGGCCGAGGTCGTCCGGAAAGGCGGCCGACCCGGGCCGCTCGGCCGGCAGTTCCGGCGGGCGCGGCTCCGGGAAACGGAGATCGCGGAGGGGATAGATGGCCAAGCGGGGCGTGCGGAAGAGGGCGGGAAAACTCCCACGACCCCAGAGAGGCCCGGATGCGGGCCGGCCTGTGTCGGAGTTGGATCAGGCTCCGGGGGCTTCCTCGCGGCCTCCGAATTCTGGGCCGGATGTTGCTGTCGGCCGGAACGGTGGTCGTGGGTTTGCGGCTCCTCCCAGCGTCAGCGCTGGACAGGCGGGGCCGGATGGTCTGCCTGGTCCCTGCGCGGGGTCGGGAACGGACTATCTGCGCTCGCTTAGGGGACCACGGTCGGGGGATGATCGCGGTGTAATGGAGGCGTCCGGGCAGGACGGCGGCACGAGGATGCGGTTGGTGCCCGGATTCATGGTCTTCGAGGCGCCGGAGGAGTTGTTGACATCAACTCATCAGGCGGACAACCGTGGCGACGCTCGCCCGACGGCCGTAGGCTGGCCGCGCGTCGATAGTGTGGACCGGACGGTGGGAGCGCCAGGCGCCCCGCCGCTTCCTGCCGGACCGCACGCTCGCGGTGCCGACCCAATCCAAGCAGGCAGGGACAAAACGGTGCATGAGTATGGCAGGGGCCCTGACGGCGCCCCAGGCTGGGACCCTGTTTCACGTGAAACCGATCCACACGCCCGGTCGGATCGAAGTGGAAGCCTGAGTGTGAGCTTCGACAGTGGGGAGCAAGGGGTGCCGCAACCACGCGCAGGGAACGGCGGTCAGGTGTACGGCACTCCGGTAGCGGAACCTGATGTCAGTGCGTCCGAGCCGCGACGATCGGCTCCGGCTCCACGGTCGGGTCCTTCGTCTGCGCCGGTCTCCGGGTCTGCGACCGTACCCTCGTCAGCTCCTGTCTCGGCCGCACCGGCCGCACCGACCGCGGTGACGGAGCAGCCCGTCGCCGACGGCGCGGCGGCAGCCGAGCATGTTTCACGTGAAACGCCGGACCGGGATGAGGACGATCCGCCCCTCGCCATGGAAGCGTTGCGTGCTGTGCAGATCCTCAACCCGAGCGGCGAGATCCACATGCCGCGCCCCGACCATCCACGGGTGTTCTGCGTCGCGAACCAGAAGGGTGGCGTCGGCAAAACCACGACGACGGTCAACCTCGCGGTGGCGCTGGCCCTGCACGGCAACCGTGTCCTCGTGGTCGACCTCGACCCGCAGGGGAACGCGTCCACCGGTCTGAACGTCCCCCACCACGCCGGCGTGCCCGACGTCTACGACTGCCTGATCGACAACGTGCCCATCGCGGAGGTGGCGCAGGCCGTCGAGGGCATCCCGAACTTGTTCTGCGTTCCGGCGACGATCGACCTCGCCGGCGCCGAGATCGAGCTCGTCTCGGTGGTCGCCCGCGAGTCGCGGCTGCAGCGCGCGATCGCCGGGCATCCGCAGAAGTTCGACTACGTCTTCATCGACTGCCCGCCATCACTCGGCCTCCTGACGGTCAACGCGCTCTGCGCGGCGCAGGAGGTCCTTATCCCCATCCAGTGCGAGTACTACGCGCTGGAGGGCTTGAACCAGCTCATCAACAACATCAACCTGGTGCGTCAGCACCTCAACCCGACGCTGGACGTCTCCACGATCCTGCTGACCATGTATGACCGCCGGACCCGCCTGGCGGACGCGGTCGAGCAGGACGTGCGGAACCACTTCGGCTCCAAGGTTCTTGAGGCAGTGATTCCGCGCAACGTCCGGGTGTCGGAGGCTCCTAGCTACGGCCAATCTGTGATGACCTACGATCCGGGTTCGCGGGGCGCCACGAGCTACTTCGAGGCCGCTCTGGAGATCGCGATGCGCGGGGTCAACACGGGAGGCACGGCATGAAGAACCGTCCACGGGGCGGCCTAGGCCGTGGCCTCGGCGCATTGATTCCCACGGCGCCGCCGGCCGCAGGTGGCACGACGGCGACCGAGGAGCCACCTCCTCCCCCGCCCGCGCCGCCGGCTCCCGTTGAGGCCAGCGCGCCGGCCCAGTTCACCGCGCCGCCTCCCGCGCCGGTGGCGCCACCGGCGGTCGTCGACGACGGTGGCCTGGCCCCGGTGCCCGGCGCGCGCTTCGCGGAGCTTCCGGTCACGGCGATCGAGCCGAACGCGAAGCAGCCGCGGCAGGTGTTTGACGAGGAAGCGCTCGAAGAGCTGAAGACCTCCATCCAGGAGGTCGGCTTCCTGCAGCCGATCGTCGTACGCGACCTCGGCGGCGGCCGGTATGAGCTCGTCATGGGTGAGCGCCGCTGGCGTGCCGCGCAGGCCGTCGGCAAGGAGACGATCCCCGCGATCGTTCGCGACACCCGTGACGACGCGATGCTGCGGGATGCCCTGCTGGAGAACATCCACCGGGCCAACCTGAACCCGCTGGAAGAGGCGGCCGCCTATCAGCAGCTGCTCGAGGAGTTCGGCGCGACGCATGAGGAGCTGGCTCGACGGATAGGTCGGAGCCGTCCACAGATCTCGAACACCATAAGGCTGCTGAACCTGCCGGCGCCGGTGCAGCGTCGGGTCGCGGCCGGAGTGCTGTCCGCCGGCCATGCTCGGGCGCTGCTCGGGCTGGAGGACAGCGCCGCCCAGGAAGGGCTCGCGCTTCGGATCGTGGCGGAAGGCCTGTCGGTCCGCGCGACCGAGGAACTGGTGTCGCTGGCGATCGCCGACGGCCCGGTGAAGAAGTCGGCGCCGGCCAGACGAGCGAAGGTTCATGCGCCGGCGCTGAACGATTTGGCTGACCGTCTGTCGGACCGGTTCGACACCCGGGTGAAGGTCGACATCGGTCGGAACAAAGGCAAGATCACCATTGAGTTCGCGACCGTGGACGACCTCGAGCGAATCGTGGGCATGATCGGCGTGGAGGAAGAAGGCGCGGAAGCGTCCTCGGAGGACGGCTGATCGATTGCTGTCAACGGTCGGTTGATGGCGATGAGGTAGTGGAGTGCAGAGGCACGTGATTCTCGGATCACGTGCCTTCTTCGTGTGCGGGGTTGGGCGTGGGTTGGGCCGGTGGATTGTTACTTAACGTGAGCTGGGGTCGAGTTTGAGGCTCGGGGTGGTTCTGTCAGAGCCATTCTCCTGAGGTTTCTGGTTGCTCTGGATCTTTGGGGTTGTGGGTTTCTGACGCCCTGAATGTCCTGTTTTGTGGCTCGGGTTTTGTGGGTGGTTGTCGGGTGTAGCTTAAGGTGAATCTTTTTCATGTTTTGCTTGCTTTTGGCTTGCGTCCGTCGCGGGGTGGGGTGGCGGCAGTCATGTTGCCTTCGGTGGGGTGTGCGGGGCCTGGGGGTGGACTCGCCCCGTCTGGTGCCGCTCGTTCGCCTTCCGTGTTGCCGTGCTTTCTTGGGATCTGGGGTGGAGTTGCGCCGTCTGGCGCCGCGCCGTTCCGCCTTCCGGTGTCGTTTTGGCTTTCGCGCTGCTGCGGCTCTTTGCGATGAGGTGTCTTGCTGTTGTCAGCCACTCTTGTTAGCTCGGTCTGCCAGATTTGGCGGGGCTGTTGGAGGCTCCTGGAGGGCACAATCGCGAGTTCAACGCATGCCGCCGGGGCTCACTCTCCGTTGAGTTGGATGGCGTAGCCGCCGGGC
This sequence comes from Actinoplanes sp. ATCC 53533, assembly GCF_003947245.1. Classification (NCBI taxonomy): domain Bacteria; kingdom Bacillati; phylum Actinomycetota; class Actinomycetes; order Micromonosporales; family Micromonosporaceae; genus Actinoplanes; species Actinoplanes sp. ATCC 53533. Next base: position 11,319 of record NZ_QHHV01000356.1, read on the forward strand.
GTGGTCTTTCAGGGTTTGGGTGATGGGGTGGGTGGAGTCTGATGGACGGCGTACCTACCCCCAGGGCCGGCTTGGAGAGTGGCGGGGTCTGGGTTTCTCCTCGGAGTCTGGGTTGATCACCGCGCGGGCTTGACCCGTGGATGGGCTCGCTGTTGAGCCGTCCGAGAGATCTGGGCGGTATGGATGGGCGGGTTGGTTGTGGCTGGTGCCGATGGCGTGTTTTTGTTCCAGCCTTCCTTGATGACGAGGCTTGAAGGATGCGTGGCTCGCTTTGGACGGCGCCGCACGGGCTCGGGTCAAGGCGTCGTGGGCGGGTCCGAATGCACTTCCGTTGTCTTGCGGTGGTGGGGCTGGCGCGGTTCTGGGTTCGGGTTCGGGCTGGGCTGGTTTCACGTGAAACGGCCGGGCTCTACGGAGGGGCCGGGCTCTACGGGGCGGCCGGGCCCTACGGAGCGGCCGGGCCCTACGGAGCGGCCGGGCCCTACGGAGCGGCCGGGCCCTACGGAGCGGCCGGGCCCTACGGAGCGGCCGGGCCCTACGGAGCGGCCAGGCCCTACGGAGCGGTCGGGCTTACACGGCACGGTCGGGCTCTACGGAGCGGTCGGGCTTAACACGGCAAGGCCCGGGCTTTGTTGCGGCGCGGCCGGGCTTTACACGGCGCGGCCGGGCTTTGCCCCGCGGCCGGGCCCTATGGGAGCGGCTGCGGGCTCCGCGGGGGGTGCGCCGAGCGGTTTGGTTGTGCAGGGCCCTCGTGGACCGGGGGTGGGTGTCATTGCAGCAGCGCCCGTGACACCGCGACGCCTGCCCTGTCGGGATTCCGCAGCTTCTGACGGCAGTGAGGATTGAGTCGGCCGGCGTAGTGGCCACGTCCCGCGTCTTCGGTCGGCGGCTCATGACAGCTGTTGTTAGCGGAGCGACTCGATGCCCGAGGTGGGTGATCGGTGAGTCGGCTGGGTCGGTTCGGAGGCCGGTCAGCGGTCTCCAGTGATGAGTATGTCGCTGGGTGAGCGAATGGGTCTCGAGCTCGGCGACGGGGTGGCTGCATCCGAGATCAGCTAGCTTCGACGACCCTGACGAGATCGGTGCGGGCCGGGCAGGGTCAACATTGTTTGTAGCCGGCTCGGACAGCCCGGTCGTCGGGCATCACCTTGATGTCGGCCTGGATCTGGATCCACCTGGGCAGGTGTTGGGGAGGGCGTGTTGATGATTCCCAACGCTACTCAGAGCTGAGCCGCGACCGAACTTGGACACCGCTGCGGATTCCCCTGTTTCACGTGAAACGCGTCGTCCGTCGTTGTCGCCTGTTGCACCCCTTGATCGCTGATGGCGGGTGGCCCGGGAGCCAAGGCTTCGTCGGAGCCGCTGGCCGCGCTTGCGCCCTTGATCGCGGCTGTGGAGCTTCGGGGTCTGCGGGCTTCCGTACCTTGGTTGGAAAAGGGCAATTGCGTTGGCGGGCAGATGACGCTGGTCTGGGTTCTTGCTCGTGCTGGGCGAGCACCTGCATCGCGCTGCGCGAAGCGCCGGCATGCCCCCGGTCAACCCACCGATGCCCTGCCGGAGGCAAGTTGGTTCTCGACAGTGAGTTGGGCCCGGTGCGACTTGGGCGGTCGAGGCGTGGAGTCTCCTCTTGGTCGAGCAAGGTTGACGGGCCTGAACCGGACGCGCCGTCCGCGGGTCCGCCGGTCTGTTGGTGGATGGAAGGCGGAGAGCGCGCTGCCGTCTCGAGGCTGAGTCGGGGTGCACCCACACCCGCAGCCCGGTTGCATTCTTGTGGCTCCGACCGAGGATCCAGTTGGCTTGGGATCCAGCAGCGACGGCGGGGTGAGATCGCGGGGCGCATGGTGTGCTCTGTGCGCGGGACCCTTGAACGGCGATGGGCCTGGGGCGGGCTGGTTCCACGTGAAACGCGTGACGAACGTTCTCATAATTTCCGGAGACCGGAGACCGGAGACCGGAGACCGGAGACCGGAGACCGGAGACCGGAGACCGGAGACCGGAGACCGGAGACCGGAGACCGGAGACCGGAGACCGGAGACCGGAGACCGGAGACCGGAGACCGGAGACCGGAGACCGGAGACCGGAGACCGGAGACCGGAGACCGGAGACCGGAGACCGGAGACCGGAGAGTTTCACGTGAAACGGAGTGCTCCCGCTTGCGGCGCGACCAGAGCCCAGCCATCTCATCCAACGCCGGTATCGACCGCACTTGCCTAACTGTCTTAGATCCCGAAGTCGATGAGGCCGAAGCCGCTCTCGGATGCGCCCGACGCTGGGGATCTCGTTCGCAGCGGGGTGGCGTTCGGGGCCAATGCCGGCCGGCGATCCTGTCAGATCTCGGTTGCCGGGTCGTGTCCGCGAGGGCGCTGGATCGGTCGAACCCCGGATCACTGCTGTTGGCCTGATGCCCGGTCATCGCGATTCACTGCCAGCGACTCAGCCACCTGAAGCCAAGATGCCGCGGGAGAGCCTTCCACTCTCATAGTCGGGGCTCCGGGCTCCGGGCTGCGGGCTCCGAGGGCTCGAGACCACGGGTCTCCGACATGGCCCAAGAGCGCTGCGCCGCGTGCGCGCAGCGAAGCCGTGTTTCACGTGAAACGCGTCCACAAGGTAGCAACTCGGAGTTCGGTTGCCTGCCGGTAGAAGGCAAGCGCATGGCATGCCCGGCGCACAGGCATGCCATGCGCAGTGCCGAGATCGAACCTCAGGCCGGTGGAGTGATTCTGTAAGCCCCAGCACCCGTGCCGAGAATGAGACGCGCCAGCGTCACTCAGGCCGATTTCGTAGCGGGGGTTGAACATGCACCACTCAGGTATACGCATCGTGTGGACCCGCCGAGTGCTGGAGTACGCCGAGCGCGGGGATCCAACGAGCGCGGGGATGATTCAGCGAGGCGGAGGGATCCAGCGAGCGGCGGGGATTCAGCGAGGGTGGAGGGTCCAGCGAGCGGCGGGGGTCTCGCCAGCGTGGGGATTCAGCGAGGGCAGGGGTCCAGCGAGGGCAGGGTCCAGCGAGCGTGGGGATTCAACGAGCGTGGGGATCCAACGAGGCTTCGTTCCGTCGAACACAGCTCAGTGAGTTCGGATGCTCGGTCGCGGCAACGACGGCACACGATGATCCTTGGGCGTCGCCGTCGTCGACCACACGCGTGACCAAGCCCGCGTCTCGCTGTCGGCCGCCCAGCGCGATGAGTGTGATGGCTGACTGCTAGATCAAGGCGCGCAGATCCTGCCCGACCCGGCTTAGGTCCGGGGCCACCGCTGCAGAGGGGTAGGGCCCTGTTGAGAGCCAACCAAGAACGCCCAACATCAGATCTCTCGTGGTTTCAGCGTCAGTTCGCTGCAGCTCGACGCGTTCAGGCGCGTGATCCCGTCTGACTCACTGAGCCGCCGATTTGCCGTGCCAGGCGATCCTGATTGGGCGCGGCACCCCAGGGTCCTGGAAGGACCGTACGCCCACCAGTGATCCGTCGAGTCGAGGCGTATTGCTATCCGAGCCGATACCGATGCCTCCGCGGCAGCGAGCTGACCCAGCGACAATTCCCGGGGCCACGCAGCGGAGAGGGCGACAAGATCCCCGTCCCCGCGACTGGGCCCGAGCGCCCGCGACGGTTGCTTGCCGGTGTTGAGGATGTCGCTGGGTAAGCCGGTCAGGCAGGGAGAGGACGTCCACATTGACGCCTCGTCCGACAAGGCCCGTCACACGGTGACCGTCCCAGGCGGCCGGCACGGTGAGCGTCCCAAGCACTCCCGCACGGCGACCATCCCACCGCAACCGCAACCAACATCGATCAGATCTTTGTACGCGACCCGCAGGGCCGAAGAGATCATGAGCATCTTGTAGGCAAGAAGCACCCCACACCCGCCGACAGCCCGAACCTGGCCCGCCCACACGGAAGACCAAGTCGGGAGTCCTCACGACCACCAACAAGGCGCACTAGAAGACGACGTCTCCCGAGCGTCGACATCCCCGAGACAGACGCACCGGGACGGACCCCGCCCTGCCGTCAATCCGGAAGGGTGCGCCGAGGCGTCCGTTTGCTGAGTCAAGCCGTAGACATCACGCCGTGATCCACTGCATCGGCGTCCTCATCAACCCGGACGGCCGACCCGCCCACCGACGGCGAGAGTCATCGACTGGCCGCGAAAGCCGAACTCGGCAGAGAAAGACCGGGACGAAACTCGGCAGATTCGGCGGTCGTCGTCCTGTCCCGGAAACACCGGAGGACGACCCGCAGGTTCGTCGCAGCAGCCGAAAGGTTCGCAGCGAAGACCATGAAGCCGTGGGGGGTTCACGAAGCAGCGGCGCCACGAAGCAGCGGCGCCACGAAGCAGCGGCGCCACGAAGCAGCGGCGCCACGAAGCAGCGGCGCCACGAAGCAGCGGCGCCACGAAGCAGCGGCGCCACGAAGCAGCGGCGCCACGAAAGACGTCCAACCCCCGCAGCATCAGGGCCGCAGGTTTCACGTGAAACGAAGCTCGATCACGACCAGAATCCGCGAACGCGAGCGGCGAAAACCATCCCGACGACACGAGCACCCGCCGGCCTCCGTGAACGCCCCACCGACTCACACAACGGCCGGCCTGGGATCGGTGTGCGGCACTATCCACAAGCTGTGCGTAGAGACTGTTGAAGACGCTCCGCGTGGGCGTTTCACGTGAAACAACTCCGATGGATGACAGGTCTTCCACTGCTGTATCCACAGGGGGTGAGCGCGTTCTACGTCGTGTTTCACGTGAAACTGGCCTGCCTGTGGATAACTCCTGTGGATAACTTAGGCCGGTGCTGCGGTGCCCACCGAACGTGACGTGCTTCGACGTTTCGGGTCCTGTCTGAACGGGTGAGGGCGCATCGGCGAGTCCGCCGGAAATTGACCCGGGACAGTGCCCGGTGAGCTGGGCTAGGGTCAGCGTCGTGCCCCACAACCCCCAGCCGCTCCCCGACTTCACACGCTGGCCCTCCTTCCCTTTCGAGGGGGACATGCGTGTCAAGCGCCTTGCCGAGCCGGTCGAGGTGGAGCCCTCGCGAAGTGGCGAGGACGCCGCCGATTGCGTCGCCTGCAACACCCCCGACGACGCGTACATCTGGGTCAGTGAGCGATGGCGCGTCCGCGGCATGGACCGGCCCACCGGATTGCCGATGGTCCTGATCCTCGAATGCCGCTCACACTTCGACATCGGCGACCTGCCGAACCTCCTGGCCGCGGAGCTCGGGGTGATGACCGTACGGCTGGAGCGAGCGATCCGATCCCTCGACGGCGTCGCCCGCGTCCACGTGAACCGCTGGGGCGACGGCTCGGCGCACCTGCACATGTGGTTCCTGGCGCGGCCTTACGGGCGACTGCAGCTCCGCGGCACGTTCCTGTCGCTCTGGGACGACCTCCTGCCGGTCATCCCGGAGGAGCAGTGGCTCGAAAACCTGGCGCTCGTCGCCGAGTGGCTCGCCGGCTTCGGCGGTCGCGCCATCGCCGAACCTCCCCACATCCACTGGCAGTCGCCGTCCACGTTTGGCAACGAACCAGCCAACGCCCCGGACACGACCCCCTCCGCCGACACCCGGCACCCCACGGACTCCGAGTCCGACCGCCCGGCGTCCGACACGGCCGTCCGCAGCGACGCAACCGTGGCCAACGCGGAGGCCCGAAACCTCTCCTCCTACGCGCCGCGACCCCACAACGATGAGCCGCCAAACGGCAGCGCGCGACCGGCGCCCTCACCAGGCGACGCCGCACCCGGAAGCGGTCGCCCAGCGCTGCCCGCTCAAACCCCCGAACAACCGGCCGCAAGCTCACCGACAACGGCCAGCACCAATTCTGGTCAAGCCGGCGACGCCTCAGGTACGGGCACAGCGGCCCCAACCGCAAACGACCCCGCCCCGCCTGAACGGGGTTCGCAGGCCCCCGCCGACTCAGCAGCGCAACCCAACACAGCGCGGCCCGTTCCGGCGCACGACCCGGAAAACACCGACTCCCTGATCGAGGGCCAGGAGCCGACCGCAGCCCAGAAACCCGCAACGGCCTCCGCCAAGACCGCAGCAACAAACGCAGCCCAATCGCACTGAGCCAACCGGACACGCCGACCTGCCAATGGCCCAACGCACGCCGAGAACCGAGTCCGTAGAGGCGAGAGCCGGACACGAAGCGGGAGCCGGACACGAAGCGGGAGCCGGACACGGGGATGCACACACGCGGAACCGTCCAGCGGTAAGCCGCCAAAGTTCACACTCTCGCGGAGGGCCCGGATAGCCAGCCCCGCCCGCCCGCTTCACTCGGTGGTGCAAGCGAAGACGAGCAACCGCACCACACGACGCACGTGGGAACGACTCGGCAGGTGCCGCTGCCCCACCCGACTGCTACCCGGGGACGAGCCTGCGCCGGCCGCAGCCGACACGCTCACAGGGTGGTTCGTGATGGGCGGCAAGAGCAATGCCCACGCCGATCAAGCAAGACCGCGGGCTGACCGCCCGCCTCACCAACGGCGTCAGGATATTCCCTAGGCCGAGGCCCTCCCCTGCTTTGCCAGCGGCAGCAGCGAAGCCTCCGTCACGTTCACTCCGAGCACGTGCGGCCGCCCACCCCGTCCACGATGAGATCCACCCGCGACAGCCCCCCCCGTTACCTTTTTCGCAGCCCCAACCGGGGTTGCAGGCCACCGGCCGCGGCATGACTTAGTCCCCCTGTTGTCCATGATCTGGGGGGTGTTGTCACCGGGGTCCGGAGGGTGCCAGTGACCGCTAATAGAGACCTGACCGCTTCTTGGTCTGTTCGTAACGTGGCTGCCGGCGCGAGGCATCGAGGCGGCCTGCTCCGTACGAGCAAGGGACCAGGCGTTGACCGAGCAGGACGGCAGCACCGACCGGTACGACGTGTACTGCGGAGTAGACGTCGGTAAGAGCGAGCACCATGCGTGCGCGCTCAACCCCGCCGGCAAACGCCTACACGACAAACCGCTGCCCAACGACGAAGACGCCTTGAAGGAGGTCCTCGGCAAGCTTCAGACCCGCGGCCGGGTCTTGGTGATCATCGACCAACCGGCCTCGATCGGCGCCCTGGTCATCGCCGTGGCCCGCATGATGGGCATCGAGGTCGCCTA
>NZ_QHHV01000357.1:0-7504 GCF_003947245.1 Actinoplanes sp. ATCC 53533
CACTGGGGTCGCGGCGGTGGCCAGTGCCACCAAGGTGACCTTTGCCGCCGGGTCAGGTCAGGCCAACGCGATCACGGTGACCCGCTCTGGCCGGGTCGTCGTCATCGACGACAAGGTGACGATCAAGCCCGGCAGGGGCTGTAAGCGGGTCGGCAGCGACAAGACCCGGGTGAAGTGCACGACCACGTCGAACCCCGCGCTCGTCACCGTCAGCACCGGAAACAAGAACGACGTCATCACCAACAAGACCGGCATCCCGATGACCGCCAACGGCGGCAGCGGCGACGACATCATCGTCGGTGGCAGCGCCCGCGACGCGGTGCTCAACGGCAGCACCGGTAACGACAAGGTTTACGGCGGGGCCGGCAACGACGACCTCTACGGCGGCACCGGCAACGACAAGCTTTACGGCGGCAGCGGCAACGACGAGCTCGACGGCCTGGCCGGCGCCGACTACCTGGGCGGTGGCGCCGGCAACGACCACGCCATCTACTGGAACCGCACCAAGTCCGTGACCGCCAACCTCGACGGCAAGGCCAACGACGGCGAGAAGGGCGAGAAGGACACCATCGCCACCGACGTCGAGAACCTCTGGGGTGGCTCCGGCAACGACACCCTCACCGGCAACGCCGGGGCCAACTACATCGTTGGCTGGGGCGGCAAGGACGTCATCCGTGGCGGCGCGGGCAACGATGCGCTCTCCGCGGGGGGCAACCTGGGCAACACGATCTACGGCGACGCCGGCAACGATTACATCCACTCGGGCAGCGGCAACGACCTCGTGTACGGCGGCGACGGCAACGACTTCGTGTACGGCGAGTCCGGCAACGACAGGGTCTACGCCGGCCCCGGCAACGACTGGGTCGAGGGCGAGCTCGACAACGACCTGGCCTACGGCGGACCGGGCAACGACTGGCTGATCGGCGGACCCGGCAACGACCGGCTCTTCGGCGAGGCCGGCGACGACAACCTCCGCGGCACCGGAAGTTCGATCACCGGCGAGTCCGACACCGAAACCGACACGGTCGACGGCGGCGCCCACGTCGGCGAGTACGGCGACACCTGCTACGCCGGCGCCGCGAGCACGAAGGTCAACTGCGAGTAGGTAACCGGGTGCCCCTGCACCGGGGCGCTCGGTTCCACCCGTTACCCAAACGTCGGCGATCGCCTCGGTGGACAGGTACCACGCAGGTTTACCCGCTACTTCAACCCTGGGTTTGACGCACCCGGGCTGTGGATGGGGGACCCTACCTGGCAATGGACCTCCTCGAAAGCAACGAGTTGATCTTCGCGGACCTCATCGCGCCGGAGGCGACCTACAGCGCTCCTGACGGGACCTTGCTCGCGCGCATCGTCCGGATGGACGGGATGGTCGCCAGGAAGCGCAAGCGGGGCAACTTCTTCAAGCGGTTGATCACGCCGCCCATCGACGTGGGGGGCCCGGTCGCGCTGCGGGTCGAAGACGTTTCCGGCCGATCGCTGCTGACGTTGCGCGGTGCGAGCGACTCCGTTTGCGAGGTGCGGGACGCCGACTTCAAGACGCTGGGCAGGTTCGAGCACGACGACCAGCTCGTCACCGACACCTGGACCTCGAGCCTGCTCGACCGGAATATCCAATGGCAGAACTTCTTCCGGGCCTGGGCGGTTCGCAACCCGGACGGCGACGTCGTCCTGGAGATCCAGACCAACGAGATCAAGTACGGGCGCAGGAACTCGGCCAACATCCGGGTCGGGGGCGACATCCGGACGATCACCACCGTCGACGGCACCCAGGTCGCGGTCTGGACGGACGAGCGGCTGACCTTCGAGCGGGAGCTGGCGTCCCCGCTGCGCGAACTGGTGATCGCCACGCCGATGGCGGTCAAGGCGATCAGCCCGACCGCCTTCTCCAGTTGGTCGGGGCCGCTCGGCGAATACATTTGGGAGCGGCCGTGACCGACCTGTTCCGTCAAACCGAGCTGATCTGTGCCAAGTCGATCTACCGGACGCTCGACGGGTCGTTCCTCGGCAAGGTCATCCTCACCTCGGGGACGCTGCCCGAGAAGGAGCCTTGGCACCGGCTGCTCTACGCCCGGCGCCCCACCGTCGGCGGCTTGGCCATCATGCGGATCGAGGACGCCGACGGGAAGCCGTTGCTGACGTTGCGCGGCAGCCAGGGCATGTGCGACGTACGAGATCTCAACGGCAAGACCATCGGCCATCTCGGTCTGCTGTCCGGGACGGTGGGTGAGGTTCTGCGCAGCAGATTCCTGAGTGGACTCCTGCCCGGATACCGGGCCTGGTCGGTACGGGACAAGGTCGGCAACGTGCTCCTCAGGATCGTCCCCGGCGAGGGCATTCGAACGATCGGCTTGGGGGACGGAACTCAGGTGGCGGTCTGGAAGGGCGACCGGCTGACCGTCGCACATCAGCTCCCGTCGCCGTTGCGGGAACTGGTGATCGCCATACCCGCGGCGGCCCGGCTGGTTCCCGACCTGGCACCTTGAGCATGCCGGCAACCCATGGTGAGGTGAGGAACATGCCTGAGGAACGCGCCTTCTGGCTCGACGAGAGCTTCGACCGTGAGCATGGCAGCGGCGGTCGCAGTCGCTACGACGCCGAGGTGCTCGCGCGTGTCGACGACTTCGCCGACTCGTGGGGCGACATCGCGCCGGTCTCCTTCGCAGCGATAGCGTGGCGGCTGGCGACCGAGCTGTCACCCGGCTACGTCCGCTGGCACCGGCGGATCGTCACCGCCACCTGCACGCCGAGCCCGTGGGACGGGAGCATGATCTTCGCGGTCACCGTGATCTCACGATGGCCGGCCGAACTCACCTGGACCAGGCAGTGGCAGCGCGATCGTGGCTGGCGGGACTGGCCGCAGTTGTTCGGCCAGTACACGATGCCGTCGGAGCAGGATCTGACTCGTAGCCCGCATCTGCGAGCGCTCCTGCAAGTCGAGGGCCCGGTTCCGCTCGATGATCTGCCTCCGGCTCCGGCAGGCCCTGACAGCTCCGTTGCGCTCGCGGCGCGCAGGGCCGTCACCGTGCTCGTACGAGAGCTCAACGAGCTGCTCGCCCCGGTGATCGGCCAACTCGAGGCCGGAGTGCCGGCGGAGTCCTGACCGGCCGCCGCTGGGTGAGCCCGGGCCGGCCGTACGATTGGCCTGAGCTTTCCGTGGCTGAGAGGACACCGCCGTGTACCTGATGATCTCGACCTATCTCGCGCCGATCGACCAGGTCGACGAGGCTCGGGCCGCGCATCTCGCCTTCGTCGACGAGCTGGAACGGGCCGGTGTGCTCGTCTCCGCCGGGCGCCAGACCCCGCCGGCCGGCGGCGTTCTGCTGCTCGACGTCGAGACCGAGGCTCGGGCGCACGAGCTGCTGACCGACGACCCGTACGTGCGCCAGGGCCTGGCCGAATACGCCGCGACGGGCTGGCAGCCCACCCGCGGCGTCCTCGCCGACTGGAAGAGCCCGAACGCTTAGGCCGTAGCGATCTCGCCGAGGGCACGCCGCGTGTTGTCCTCGGCGATCGACCGCATCCCGGCGACGTTGGGAAAGTCGCCCTCGATGATCTGCAGCGGCCCGGCGACCAGCGACAGGTAATGCACGAGCCGGTAGTGCGCGAGCCGGGCCGGGTCCAGCGGGACCGTGCGCAGCGCCGGGTAGAGCGGGCCGAAACGCAGCTCCAGGAACGCGTGCTCCCACTCCACGTCGAAGAACATCGAGCCCTCGATGTCGATCAGGACCGGCTCGCCGGCGGGGCCGATCAGGACGTGGTCGGCGCCGATCTCGCCGTGGATGAAGCCGTACCCCGATCGGGGTCGCACCGCGGCGTAGCGCGTGTGCAGTTCGTCCGCCAGCCGGGTTTGCTCCGCGGCGATCCGCGGTTCGCGCGCCGCCGCTGCCGACAGGGAGTTCAGGCCGCGTTGCAGGGCGAAGCCTGCCGGGGTCGCACCGGGGAAGCCGAACGAGTCAGCGGTGTGGCTGTGCATTGTGCGCAGCATCTCGCCGAGCCGGCCGAGGGCCTCGCGGCCGGCGACCGCATCGCGTTCCAGCAGCGTCTCGAGCGAGCCGCCACGGACCTCTTCGACCAGGGCGTGGTCCGGGCCCATGGCCACGATCTCCGGTACGCGCACGCCCAGGCCCCGCAGCACCGCGTAGGCCCGGACGAACCCGTCACGTCCGGTGTCGGCGTCGAACGGGCCGACGCTGAGTCCGGTCTGTGCCGGCCAGAAGTTCTCGTCGGCCGTCCAGCGGTACAGCAGGACGGTCGACCCGTCGTCCAGGGTGAGGCGGTAGACGCCCTTGGTGGTGCCGCCGGGGAGCCGGGTCAGCTCGCGGAGCCGGCGGTCCGCGCCGTACGTGGCGCGGACGAGGTCGTGCAGGTCTGCTTCGCTGACGAATGTGCGCATCCGGCCCACCTTTCCGCACCGGCGGGCGGTGGGGTACCGAGTTACGCGCGGTGCGAGCGGAGCCGGCCGACCTCGCCCATGATCGTGTTGATCAGCAGGGTGTTGAGCAGGACTCCGGCCGCCACGCTCAGCCAGAGCATCGCGACGCTCAGCCAGCCGTCACCGAGCAGGAAGATCGGCGCGAAGATTATCGAGACCGGCGCGGTGAGGCCGATCAGGTAGACCGCGGCCGAGGACGGCTCGTGGCTTCCGGTGGCGAGGTTTCCGCCGAGCAGGATGACCGCGGTGACCGCAACGGCGAACAGGTAGACGCGGGTTGCCCAGGTGCCGAGGAAGAAGGTGGTCATGCGGTCCATCGTGGTGAGACGGCCGGGCGCGCTCCTGAGTAGCGCTACTCAGCCGGTGCCGGTGCTCAGCTCAGATCGTCGCCGGTGAGCAGTCCGCGGATGCCGAGTTCCGCGGCGACCGCCGGGTGGCACTCGTCGACGATGACCGCCGTACCGATCAGGGTTGCCCCCAGGGCCGCGACCAGCGCGCCGAGGCCGCGGGCCTGGGCACCGGTGGCCGCCCAGTCGTCGACCAGCAGGACCCGGTCGGATCGGTCGATCAGCCGGGTGCGCACGCCCAGCCGCTGGCCGTCGCCACGATGATCGGTGGGCACCTCCGCCCAGGTCATCGGTTCCGCGATCGGCAGCCGCGCGCCGGCCCGGTATGCCTCGACGAAGCCGACCCCGAGCGCGCGCGCCACGAGCGGGCCGACGAGGAAGCCGGTCACCTCCGGCGAGACGACGACCGTCGGCGTGGCGTCCGGAAAAAGTGCCGCGAGGCCCGGCCCGAGGCCGTCGAGCACGAACGGGTCGCGCCACCAGCCAGATCGGTCGCTGACGAGCAGATCGGTGTCCGGACCGGGGTCGGTCCAACGGAATCCGGCGCGAAGCCGGTCTCGCAGATCGGAAGCCACAGTCTGATGGTGTCATCGCGGCTCCGGTCGGCCGGCGCCGAGTGGGCAGAACCCGCTCAGACTAGGGGTCAAGTTGATGCAGCCGCCCACGTCGATCAGGCATGCTGTTCGGCGTAACCATGCCAATTCTCCCGGCGGGCCGTCGCTCGCTCAGCCCAGGATCCCGCGCCGGCCTCGGCGCGGCCCTCGTGCTGCTCCTCGTCGTGTCGGCCGTGGAGGTCGCCGACGGCTTCCAGGGCAACTTCGTCGGGCTGTACGCCACCGTGCCGTTCCTGGCCGCCGTCTTCGCCTACTGGCAGACCGTGGTCGTCGCCGGCGCGGTCTCCGTGATCGTCGGGGTGGTGCTCGCGGGGACGGACGGCACCTACGGCACCGTCGGCATGGTCAACGTCGCCGGAATCATGCTGGCCACCGGCATCGCCGCCGCGGTCGCGACCATCCGGCAGCGCAAGGACGGCCGCATCGTCGAGTTGCTGCGGCTGGCGGCGGTCGCCCAGCAGGCGGTGCTGCGCCCGCTGGGCCCGCAGGTCGGCAACCTCGCGGTGGCGGGCCGCTACATCTCGGCGTCCGCCGCGGCGGACATCGGTGGAGACCTCTACGAGGCCCTGGACACCCCGTACGGGGTACGGATCATCATCGGCGATGTGCGGGGCAAGGGCCTGGACGCGGTACGGCTGGCGAGCATCGTGCTGGGCTCGTACCGGCATGTGGCGTTCGAGCGTGCCGACCTGCGGGCGATCGTCACGGACCTGGACCGGGCCGTGGCCCGCAGCGTGGGCGACGAAGACTTCGTGACCGCCGCGCTGGTCGAGGAGCGCGGTGGCACCCTGACCATCGTCAACTGTGGACATCCGGCGCCCCTGCTGCTGCGGCGCGGGCAGGTCATCGCGCTGGATCCGCCGGCGCCGGCGCCGCCGCTCGGGTTCATGCCGGTGGCGCGGCCCCGGGTGGAGCGGTTGGAGCCGGGCGACCGGCTGCTGCTGTTCACCGACGGCCTGGGCGAGGCGCGCCGGGACGGTGAGTTCTTCCCGACCGCCGACCGGGCCTGGCGGCTGCTCGGTCACGGAACGGTCGGGGACGGGCTGGCGTCGCTGGAGACCGCCCTGGTGGACTGGGTGCACGGGCAGTTGGAGGACGACATCGCCCTGGTGCTGCTCGAGTACGGCGGCCCGGACGGCAGCGCGCCGGTGGGCATGCCGAGCTGGGAGGTCGGCGCCGCCGGGAGCTAGTCCTCGCGCCGGTCTGGTTCGGCCGGGGTGGGCGCGGCCTCCGACGATCCGGCCTCGGGCGCGCGTGCGGGCCCGGGGATCACCGCGACCGTGGCCCGCGCGGCGATCGTCTCCGGTTGGCGGTGCCGTCCCACGTAGTGGCGCGGCTGGTCGGCCTGGCGCGGTTCCGGAATCAGACTCTTGATCGTGGCGAACATGCTGACCTCCCCGGGTCGGGCGTACGGTGCGTCGCGTACAACCGGAGCAACGACGCGCTTCGCCCGTCGATACGTCCGAACGGCGCGGCGACTTGCAAATGACCGAACGGTTGTCTCGGTTCCCACCCGATCGGAGACGTTTGACCCCCAACCCGACGGACAGCAAATGATCGAAGCGGACTTGTCGGTCCCTACCAGTGGGTAATACAGTGTTGGTTACTGACGGGTAACTCGCGTCCGGGAGAGCGGGGCCAAGAACAACATGAGTCACTACAAGAGCAACCTGCGTGACCTCGAGTTCAACCTCTTCGAGGTCTTCGGGGCGGATCGTGCTTTCGGCCAGGCGCCGTTCGACGGCATCGATGCCGAGACCGCACGCGACGTGCTCGCGGAGGTCAACCGCCTGGCTCGCGAGGACCTCGCGGCCAGCTACACCGAGGCCGACCGTAATCCGCCGCGTTTCGACCCGGTGACCAACACCGCGGATCTGCCCGAGGCCTTCAAGAAGTCGTACGCGGCGTTCATGGCGTCCGAGTTCTGGCGCCTTGACCTGCCGGAATCCCTCGGCGGCACGCTCGCCCCGCGGGCGCTGTGGTGGGCGATCGCCGAGCAGATCCTGGGATCCAACGCCCCGGTCTGGATGTATTCCTCCGGTCCGTCCTTCGCGCACGTCGTGCAGGTCGAGGGCACCGAGGAGCAGAAGAGGTGGGCGCGGCTCTTC
>NZ_QHHV01000358.1:0-6454 GCF_003947245.1 Actinoplanes sp. ATCC 53533
CACCGGCAGGCCGAGCAGGTTGCCGCGCTTGACCGCCCGGAACGACCTGCCGTACCGGGAGAAGTCCCCGAAGTTCAGCATCGGCCCGGAGAAGTACGAGACCACCAGGGCGATCGCGCCGAGCATGACCGGAACGGCGCTCAAGCCGGTGTAGCTGACCTCGCCCAGGTTCAGGTTGATGGCGCCCCAGCCGGCCTGGTAGATGAGGTAGCCGGTCAGCACGATCATGACGACGTAGACGGCCGGGCCGCAGAAGTCGATGAACTTGCGGATGGTCTCCATGCCGGTCCAGAAGACCGCCGCCTGCAGGACCCAGAGCAGGGCGTAGGTGCACCAGCCGAGCAGCGGCAGGCCGAGAAAGCCGTACCGGTCGACGTCCGCGTACGGCATCAGCGCGGGGAAGAGCTTGAGCACCACCACGTCGAGGGCGGCCGAGGCGAGATAGGTCTGGATGCCGTACCAGGCGACGGCGATCGCGCCGCGGATGATGGCGGGCACGTTCGCGCCGAGGACGCCGAAGACGGTGCGGCAGATGACCGGGTACGGCACGCCGGTGAGCTGGGAGGGCTTGGCGACCAGGTTGCAGAAGAAGTAGACGATCGTGATGCCGATGAGCAGGGAGACGAGCACCTGCCAGCTGGAGAGGCCGAGCGCGAAGAGGCTGCCGGCGGTGACGTAGCCACCGACGCTGTGCACATCGGACATCCAGAAGGCGAAGATGTTGTAGGAACCCCAGGTCTGCTTGCGCAGCGGGGCGAGGTCCTCGTTGGTGAGCCGGGGATCGTACTCGGGCTTGATCTCTCCCGAGCCGACCGGCATGCCGGCCGCTTCGACGAGGTCCGAACTCATTCCGACAGTGGTATCGGCCATGCCCACTCCTGGGGTTGAGCGGCTTCGTTGCAGCTCACGCTAGGAATCGGCTGTTTCGCCGAGATGAGCGGAGAGATATATCTGTCCCGCGGCTCTGTCCCGCAGCTCTTCCCGCAGCTCCATCCCTCGGCTCTATCCCTCGGCGAACAGGCCGGTGTCCCGCGGGAGGCGGGCGATGAGGCCCTGCAGCCGCCGGTGGTGGGCCGTGCAGACCGCGCCGAGCGCCTCGGCGTCGCGGGCGATGAAGGCCGCGAGCATCTCCGCGTGGTCCTGATGCAGCAACGCGCGCTCGGCGGCGTCGAGGTGCGACATCGGCTGCAACGGCTCGGTCATGTTCCACGCCGTGCTGAGCATGTGCAGCAGCCGCCGCATCCGGCAGGGCCGGATCAGCGCGAGATGGAAACGCCGGCTCTCCCGATGGTGGGCGCGGCTGTCCCCGGCGACGACCGCGGCCTCCAGGGCGGCGTGCGCCGCGCGGGCCTGCTCGTCGTCCTCCGCGTCGGCCAGTGCGACAGCCGCCCGCAACGCGGCGGTCTCCAGCGCCTCCCGGACCAGGTAGATCTCGCCGAACTCGGCCGCTGTCATCCACGCGACCCGGTATCCGGTGCGGGCGCGGTGGTCGACCAGCCCTTCCCCGATCAGGGTCATCAACGCCTCACGGACCGGAATGCGGCTCACGCCGAAGGACGCGGCCACGCCGTCCACCGGGATCGGCGAGCCGGGTGGCACCTCGCCATCGAGGATGCAGCGCCGCAACTCGTCGAGGATCTCGCTCTGCGAGCTGCCTCCCGGCCGGTTGTTCAGCCGGGCGAGCAACACCGATCGGACGCGCGGATTGGGCATCGCCGCTCCCTCAGACCGAGGACGTGATCTCCGACCCTATGCCCGCGCCCTACCTCAACGGCTGAAGCTTCAGCTCGTTGGCCTTGACGACGTTGATGATCTTCTGCGGGCCGGGCGCGGAAGAAGAACTGCGCCTTGAAGCAAGCCGGTCATCGTGGCTGACACACAAAGAAGTCCGCCGCCTGCGGTAAGTGCGGGGCGGCGGACCGAGGCAGGGCTTCGCTAGGGGAACTGCATGCGGCGAGGCCGCGGGATCACCGGTGGCGGCAGGGGCAGGTCGTCGAGGTGACTCCAGTTCAGCGAACCGTTGTCGGTCGACTTGATCTCGCCGAGGCAGGCCCGCAGCAGGCCGAGATTCGGCGCGCCGGCGAACCCGGCGATCACGACTTCGGGCGCCGGGTCCATCAGGGCGATGGCCGCACAGATCTTCGCGACCTCACGCTCGTCGACGGCGTCGAGCGGCAGGGGCGCCTCCGCCTGGGAACGCCGCCATGGCGGTCCGAAGCGGCGCAGCAGCTCGCGGGCGAGCCGGCCGAAGGAGCGGCCCACCTCGGCGTCGGCCATGGACATCCGCGCCGACTGGCCGTAACACCAGGGCACGACGACGTGGCCGTGGATGACCACGAGTTGGTAGACGGACTTGGGGACGCTGATGATCTCCGCGCCGGGCAGGGTGCCGAGAAAAAGGACCAACTCCTCGTACGGCAACGGCCACCGCGGGTTGGCAAGCACTCGTTCGGTAGTCGTCGTCATCGCGGGATGAGCGTTGACCTCGCGGTCGATCGCGGTGCTCAACGCTTCGGGGACTCGGGTCCAGAGCTCCGCGGCAACCTTGTCGCCGAACTGCTCGACCACCCACTCGCTAGGACCGACCAGAACGTCTGGGCGCATTCGGTACCACCACCGTCCGTGTCGCTGGCGCTACGTCTGGCTAGAACAGTTCCACTCACGGAGATCGAGAGGAAGACAATTCAACCGGGATCTCAAAAACATCCATGAATGAAAACCGGCAGGACGGTCAAACCGGCGCGGCGACGCTGGAGCAGCAGGTCCGCGACTCGCGAAACATGCAACTTGCACGGCGAACCGCCGTGCAAGTTGCATGCCGGCTCGCGAGTCAGTCCTCTATTTGAAAGTAGACCGCTTCCATATTTCAGGCTGGTGACCACCGTGCGAACATCCACCGACAGTGATCACGGCTCGTCGGCAGGCCGCGGAGCAGGTAAGGTGCCCGGCTGTGACCGACCCGGCCGGCACCGCAGCGCCGCCGCCACGGCGGACCGACCGCTGGCTGGCTCTGTTCGGTGTGCTGGCGCTGCTGTGCGGCGGCGTCTTCGTCTTCAGCGTGGCACGCAGCCGGGCCACCGCCGGCCGGGTGCAACAGGCCGAGCGAACGATCCGCGCGACCCTCGACCGCCAGGGCGCCGCGCTGCTGCGCGGGGACCGAAGCGGATGGCTGAGCGACGTCGACCCGGCACTGTCCGGCGACCTGACCCGCCTGTACGCGAACCTGCGCGGGCTGCAGACATCGGGCTGGCTGCCCCGCGCCCGCAAGGTCCGGCCGGGACCGAGGTGGACCGCGGAGATTCAGGTACGGGTGTGCTTCGCGGCGTCGCCCTGCACGCGCACACCGGAGACGTACGTGCCGACCGGCGACATCATCTCGGCCCGTACCGAATGGATCGTGACCGGTGGCCGCGCGGTCCTGACGGCCTTCGACCAGATCGGGACGGACGGCTCGATGCCGTGGAAACAGACGGAGCTGACCTTCGCCACCGGCGACCGGGCGGTGGTGGCGGCCCCGAAGGACGCGACCGGAACGAACCCGCAGGCCTGGCTGCCGGCAGCGGAACGCGCGGCGCGGGTGGCGGACCGGTACGCGCTGACCCGGCCGGGCCCGGGCAGATACGTCGTGTTCCTGGCTGACGAACGACAATGGCGGGACGCGGTGGGCGAGGACCGCGAGGCGGCGGCCTTCGTCGACAGGACAAGCGAACAGACGGCCTTCGCGATCATCGACGCGACGGCCCTGGACGCGGACCCGACCGACGAACGCCTGCTCCGCCACGAATTCGGCCACATCGCAACCCTGCTCGGCACCCTGGACAACCGCGACGAATGGATCATCGAGGGCATGGCCGAATACATCGCGTACGCGGACGCACCGGTAAAATCGTACGAGCTGGTGGACGACGCCCGCAGGCACGTCGCCGCCACGGGCTGGACCGGCAAACTGGACCTGGAATGGTCAACGGAACCAACGGAAAGATTCGGCTACTACGCGATGGGCTTCCTGGCGATACGCTGCCTGGGCGAAACCTACGGCGAACCGAAACTCCTGGCATTCTTCAAGGAAGTGGCCCGCAAGGGCGAACCACCGGCAACGGCGGCGATGTCAGCACTGGGCACGCCGTGGAACCAGGTGCAAAGCACCTGCCTGCCGAAGATCCAGGCCTGGCTCAAGCCTTGAAGGGGCTCACCGACCCCGCCCCCGCCGAACGCCGACAACAAGCGCAACAACAGCACCGGCAAGAACAAGCACACCCACCCCGACGACCACAACGACAGGCAAGCCGGACTCGCCACCGTCAGACCCAGAATTCGGCACGGTCCCTGCGGACGCATCCGGACGACGCGTCACGGACGCTGCAGCGGAAAGCGCGCTCATGAGATCAAGCTCGCCATGACCATAGGTGTCGTCCCGCCCGGCAGCTCCCTTGTCGATGGCCGTCGACTCGAGCACCTCGGCAACCTGTGCAGCTGAAAGCTCGGGGTTCTTGGCCCTGATCAGCGCAGCCGCCCCCGAGACGATCGCGGAGGAGACGCTCGTGCCTTGAACCCGCTGATATTCCTTGGCTGGGTCGCTGCTGGCCACGGTGACATCCACACCAGGCGCGACCAGATCCAGTTGCGGGCCCGGATGCGAGAAGGAGGCGATCTTTCCTGCCCGGTTGGCCGCTCCCACCGCGATCACCTCGGGATATGCGGCAGGGTATTCACTGTCGGAGCCGACTTCATCATCATTGCCCGACCCTGCGACCAGAACGACATCGGCATCTGCCGCCCTCTTTATCGCCGCGGCCAGCCCGTCTGTATTGCCGGTCAGAAACGACATGTTGATGACCTTGGCACCATGCTCGACCGACCAGTCGATCGCTTTCGTAACCACAAGCGGGCTCCCAGCCGGCGACACCGGCAGGATCACGGCTGCAGGCGCGACACCCAATACACCGCGATCTCCGGAACGTCCTCGAGCCGCAATGACCCCGGCGATCCCGGTCCCGTGCCCTTCAAGATCGTCGCGGCCGTCACCCTTGCCCAGCACATTGAAGCCGGGCAGCACCGCACCCGCAAGATCTGGGTGCTCAGCCCAGACCCCGCTGTCGATGACAGCGACAGTTACGCCCTTGCCCTCAGTGATCCGATGGGCCTCCGCGACGCGGAGGCTCTTCAAATACCACTGCTGGTCCCGGTGCTGGTCCGCTTGGGCAGGGGTTGGGCAGGCCACGATGGTCGCAAGACAAGCGAACGTTGCCGCCATCAGCCTGTGGCCCGGAAACGTCCTCACTGCCGCAACCCGATCACTCCGGGGCCGGGGTCATGGCGGTATTGCGCACGCGAAGGTTCGATCACCGGAGCTACTCCTTGCTCGGTAGCCCAGGGGTTATCGGGATCGAATGCCAGGTGCTGGCCGCCTTCTCCGCTCCGGCGGCGGCTTCCTGGCGCTTGGGATGCCGGCATCATCGAGTTCTGCATCGAGGTTCCTGTGCCGGTTCTGCTTCCGGCTCCCCGAGCACCCGTCTGACCTGTTGGCAGCCAGGAAGGGGCGGCGGGCTTGGCGCTCGGTGCGCCGCCTCGGCCTGGCACGCCACCGCCGATCACCGATCCCGGTAGACCTCGTTGCCCGCCGCCAACGGAAGAGCGCCCACCTGTGCTTTCCGGACCGATGATCAGACCCGGCGTCGTGGGAACGAAGGCGGACCCGGACACCGGCGGCGACGCCACCGGCGAGGCGATCGGTGGTGGCAGGCTCGGCGAGGGACTGATCACACCCGCCAACGATGGTCCGGCCGAGCCTGGCGTGGGATCGGTTGCGAGAGGCAGCCGTCCACCGCCGGAACCTGTCGAGTCGGCTCCAGGCAGCGGGGGCGGTGGATCGTGCGGCACCGAGATGCCACTACCTGCGCCGCCCGTTGCGCCCGTGGAGAACGGAGTCGCCTGAGTGTCGAAGCCGTCGCCGTCGGGCCCATCCATCAGCTTGTCGATGTAGGTGCGGGGTTGGAACTCGTAGACATCGGGCGCCGTGATGGCGTTGTCGGGTTGAGCCACGATGTTCTCGGCGTAGCGCATCTGCTCGCGCGCCTTTTCATCGAGTTCGTCCTCGGCATTGTCCCACCAGCCAGGCACCCAGTCGTCGTTCTTCTCGAGATACGACCGGTACAGCGGCTCGACCTTCACCTTCGCCTGCCGAAGCGCTTCGAGCACCTGACCCAGCGCGCCAGCGTTCGAATCGGCGATCGTCTTGTTCTCCGCCATGTTGAAGAGCAGGTCGTCGATCATGTCGACGAACGCCGCCGCAGCCTTGTTCTTCCCCGGAGGCCACGCCTCGATGAGGGCTTCCTTGGCCAGTTCCAGCCGCTTGCGCTGATCGTTCAGCAGTCCCGCCATCGACCCCAGCGCCGCGACCTGGCGCCAGGATTCGGGGTCGTCCTCGTTCTCGACCATCGCCCAGATCCGCGGC
>NZ_QHHV01000359.1:0-9117 GCF_003947245.1 Actinoplanes sp. ATCC 53533
ATGAGGTATTGGTTTTGGCCTTGGACTTTGTAGACCTGGGGTGCTTCGAAGAGGTTGTTGGTGGTGTCGGTCATGATCGTGGTGTAGGTGGCGCCGAAGTTTCCGGGGAAGTTTCCGATGGGCATGCCGGCTCGGTAGATTTTGCCGTTGTCGCCGGCGAAGAAGAGGTACATGGTGGTGCCGTCGCCGATGATCGTCTGGTCGATGGGTCCGGTGCCGGAGCCGGTGATGCTGCCGGTGAACAGTGGTTGTGCCGCGGACCAGCCGTTGGGGTTGGTGGGGTCGTTCGAGGTGCGGTACATGAAGGGCGATGGGCCCCATTGGTAGGTGAGGACCCAGATGTTCTTGGGGGCGAAGTAGAACAGTGAGGGTGCGACGGTGGCGGATGACATGGTGTTCTGGCTGGCGGAGGCCATGTCGGTCCAGTTGGTCAGGAGGCTGAAGTTCATGGAGCCCCAGGTGGTGCCGGTGTCGTGGGTGGTGGCGTAGACGAGGTGTCTGCCGTTGTAGGGGGCGGTGGTGAAGTCCTTGAGGGACACCCAGCCCGCCTTCGGGTTGGCCAGTGAGCCGGTCGAGGTCCAGCGGTAGGACGACGGCAGCGTGCACGGGCGGGCGGCGTCGTCGGACCGGTGGTCGGGGGCGTTGTCGGTGGCGTCGTCGGCGTGGTGCCGCCGGTGCACGTCACGCCGTTCACGGCGAAACTCGTCGGCGCCGGGTTGCTGCCGGTCGACGACCCGTTGAAACCGAACGACACCGTTCCGTTGGTCGGGACCGCGCCGTTGTAGCTCACGTTGTTGGCGGTCACCGCCGAGCCGGTCTGCGTCAACGACGTGTTCCACGCCTGCGTCACCGTCTGCCCGGCGCTGAACGACCACGTCAACGTCCAGCCGGTCAGCGCGTCACCCAGGTTGGTGATCGTCACGTTGGCGCCGAACCCGCCCTGCCACTGCGACGACACGGCATAGTTCACCGCGCAGCCCGCGGCCGCGGCGCTCGCCGGCAATGCCGCGACGACCGCCGTCGACGCCAGCAACCCGACGCCGGCCAGCGCCAGTCCGACATTGGTCGCCCTCAATCTGGTCATACGTTTCTCCTGACGGGGATGACGGCCTGCGCATTCACGGGGATCGTTGCTTGGGGATTGTTGAGCAGCCGCGTCAGGCATGTTACGGGAGCGCTCCCAAACCCTCAACGAAGCGCCCGGGAGGCGGCCTGGCATCGCGTTTCCTGCGCCTGTCCGCGCCAGAAAAACCCCAGCTCGCGGCCCGATCGTGGGCCGGTAACACTTTTCCGGGCAGGCACTTCTCGCAGATCGAGCGAAACCACAATGAGGGATCGACGAACGGTTTCCTCGGTCCGGGATCGATTGCCCTATGCCGGCTCGTGCAACCGGTCCAGGCCGGCGCGCTGGGCCGGGGTCAACCGGAATCCTGTCGCGGCGAGGTTCTCCTCCAGATGATCCACCCGGGCGGTGCCGGGGATCGGGAGGATGACCGGCGAGCGGTCCAGGAGCCAGGCGAGCGCGACCTGGGTGGCGGTGGCACCGACCTCGGCCGCCACGGCGGCGATCCCCGCCTTCGCCCCCGACGTGCCCGCCGCGACCGGCCGCCACGGCAGAAAGGCGATGCCGGCCCGCTCGCAGGCCATGAGAACGGGCTCGTGCTCGCGGTCGAGCAGGTTGTACCGGTTCTGCACGCTCGCCACCGCGACGATCCGGCGCGCCTGGTCGAGCTCGGCCACGGTGATCTCGGACAGCCCGATCCGGCCGATCTTGCCTTCGGCCCGCAGGTCCCGCAGCGTGCCGAGCTGGTCGGCGAGCGGCGTCTCCGGATCGATCCGGTGCAGCTGGAGCAGGTCGATCCGCTCGACGCGCAGCCGGCGCAGCGCCTGCTCGACCTGGGAACGCAGGACTGCCGGCCGCCCGTCCAGCTGCCACTCGCCCTGCGGCCCGGATCGCGCGACGCCGACCTTGGTCGTGATGACCAGCCCGTCCGGGTAGGGGTACAGCGCCTCGGCGAGCAGTTCCTCGTTGGCTCCGCCGCCGTACAGGTAGGCGGTGTCGATCAGCGTGACGCCCAGCTCGACGGCCCGCCGGGCCACCGCCAGGGCGGCCTCGCGGGCGGCGCCCGCCTCGGTCGGCAGGTGCATGGCGCCGAACCCGAGCCGCCGTACCTCCAGATCTCCGCCGATCCGGAACGTCGTCGATGTCATCGGTCTCTCCCCCCGGCTGAGGGGACGACGCTAACAGCGCGCGGCTATCGGGCAGCGGCCAACCCGAACGACGCCGGTGCCACGTCCGGGAAGACGTCGGACAGGGAGCCGAATCCGCACCGCTTCTGCAGGACCTCGCCGATCACCGCGCGGTAGTCGGTCGTCGCGGCCAGGTCGCCGGCCACCAGCGCGCCCGGCGCCAGGCCCGGCCAGGTGCCGTACACGGTGCCGCCCCGGACCCCGCCGCCCATCAGCAGCATCGCGTTGCCGTGGCCGTGGTCGGTGCCGCGGGAGCCGTTCTCCGCCACCCGGCGGCCGAACTCGCTCACCGTCACCACGGTCACCGCCGCCATCCCGGCCGGGCCCAGGTCGGCCGCGAACGCCGCGAGCGCGTTCGAGGTCTCCAGGAGGTTGTCGAACATGCGCTGGCCCTTGACCGCGGTGCCGAGGCCCTGGTGCATGTCCCAGTCGCCGCAGTCCACCGCCGCCGCGGCCAGGCCCGCCTTCGCCTTGATCAGCCGGGCCACGTCCTTCAGAGCGTCGCCCAGCGGCGTGGCCGGGTAGGCCGCCCCGTTCGCCGGTGTGTACGCCGTGCTGCGTACCCCCGCGGTTGCGGTCAGGGCCGCGTCCGCGGCCCGGGCGGGACCGGCCAGCGGGCCGGGTGCGGACTCGTACATCCTGCGCAGTGCCGCGGCCATCGGGCGCTTCGCGCTGTCGCCGGCCAGGGTGAAGCCGTCGACCGAGGTCATCGACACGTCGGAGAAGGAGCCGCCGAGCAGCCGGGCCGGCATCGCGTTGCCCAGCGAGACCGCCGCCAGCGGGCCGGTGGCGCCGGTCATGCCGAGCATCCGGTCCAGCCAGCCGCTGCGCAGCGCCGTGCCGGCCGCCGCGCGTTCCATCTCCTCCATGGCGGCGAAGTGGGAGCGGGTCGGGTTCGGCTGCCCGACCGCGTGCACCGCGGCCAGGCTGCCGTTCTTCCACATCGGCAGCAACGGCGCCAGGCCCGGGTGCAGGCCGAACATGCTGTTGCCGCCGATCGCCTGGCTCTTCGGCAGGGCGAGCGTGGGGCGGGCCTTGTAGTAGTCGGGGTCGCCGATCGGTGCGATCGCCGACAGTCCGTCGAAGCCGCCGCGCAGCGACAGCACGACCAGGGTGTCGCCGGTGTAGCCGCCGGCGGCGAAGGCCAGCCGGGTGGACAGCCCTTCGCCGACCAGGCCGGCCAGCGCTCCGGCGGCGCCGGCGGCCAGGCCGCGGCCCAGCACCCCCCGGCGGCTGAGCAGCTTCGTGTTCTCGTCACAGCAGGCCCGTGCGGTCATAGGAGTCACCTCAGCTGGAAGGAGGGCGAGTCGAGGACGAGAGCGATCAGGTACGGCAGGCTCCCGGCGACCGACTCCTTGCTGGTCAGAGGACTCGTCGGCAGCTTGTCCGCGACGCTTAGCACGGCGGCCACGTGATCGGCCGGCAGCGGGGCGCCGACCAGCCGCCGGGCCAGGGCGTCGACCAGCGCGCCGTACGTCTTGGGCAGCACCGGCACGAGTGCCGTGAGCAGATCGGCGGGACGGGTGAGCTCCTTGGGATACCAGCCGGTCGCGAGGTTCAAGTGGATGTTGCAACGGATGAGGAACGCCGAGGGCGAGGCCCAGGCGGCCGCGACGTCCGGGTAGCCGTTCGGCGGGCTCCAGCGGAACGGCGCGTTCCCGGCGTTGACCAGGTGGTTGTAGAGCGCGTCCAGGGCCTTGACGCCGGAGGTCTCCGGGCCCAGCCCGAGGGCGCGGACGGTGGCGGCCAGGTCCTCGAACGGCGTGCGGACCTTCTGCCCGATCGACGCGGCGAACTCCGGCGAGGTGAACAGCGCCCGCAGCACCGGCACGATCGACGTGTCGTTGTCCAGGTACACCTTCGCGAGCTTCGCGACCAGGGTGGCCGGGGCCTCGTCGGCGACGAAGCGCAGGCACAGCTTGGTGGCCAGCCGCTCCGCGGTCGCCGGGTGCCGGGCCAGGTAGTCGACGAACGCCAGCGCGGCCGCCTCGCCGCCCTCGGCGGTCGCGTTCGGGTGGCTGAAGCCGAGGATCCGTACGGCGCCGGTGGCGTGCTTGGCCGCCGTGTACGTGTAGGTGCCCGCGCTCGTCACGGTCAGGCCGGTGAGCAGCTTCGCGGCGGCCTGCACGTCGGCCTCGGTGTAGATCATGCCGACCGAGTGCAGCTCCATCAGCTCGCGGGCGTAGTTCTCGTTCGGCAGCGCCTTGGTCGACGACCGGTTGTCCAGGTACGTCAGCATCGCCGGGTGCCGGGCCGAGGCCTTGAGCATGTCCGCGTAGCGACCGAAGGTGTACTTGCGGGTCACCATCTTGTCGTAGTCGCTGCGGCTGTCCCACACGCCGCTGGACGGCGCTGAGACGTGCAGGTGGTTGGCCCAGAAGTCGGCGGTGGTCTCGAACAGCTGCCGGTTGCTCCAGCAGGCCCGGGCCACCGCGGCGCGGCCGAGCTGGCGGAACGCCTCGTAGGAGTGCACGGGCAGCTTGGCGCGTACCGTCGCGACGTCGGCGCCGGCCAGCGGCAGCCGGGTGAGCAGCGCGTCCAGGGCCGCGTCGTCGATCTTCGCCGGGTCGAGCTGGCGGTCCAGCCAGGCCGGCACGCCCAGCCTGGCGAGCTCGGCCAGGGCCGCCGGGGTGGGGCCGAAGGTGGCCCGGCGCAGCAGGTGCGCGAGCGGGTCGGCGGAGACGAGGTCGGTCGGCACCGCGGCTGCGGCGGCGGAGGCGGGCACGGCCAGCGCCGCGTCGAGGGCGAGGCCCCCGGCTGCGGTCACGGCCACGGCCACGGCACCACCGAGAACGGCGCGGCGGGTCGGCTCACTCTTCGTCGTCATGCCAGGCCCTTCGGCGCGTTCCGGCGCCGCAGTCGCGCCGGCAACCGGACGCTCACCAGCCGCAATCCGGTTGCACCCGTCGCGCCCCGGCGCGCTGAGACGTACGCTCGGGCGGTGGATCAGATCGATGCGGTACGGACCCCGGCGTCCTGGGTCGTAGTGGGTCTCGACAACGGCGGAACCTGCAACAACGCGACCGTGCTGGACGCGACGGGCCAGTTCCTCGTCGATCATCTGGTGGAGAATCCGAGCCTGGTGACCGACGGCCCGGAGTCGGCCGTCGAGCAGCTCGCCGAGGCGTTCACCGGCATCCTCGCGCTGACCAGCACGCCGCTGACGCTGGTGCGCGCGGTCGGGCTGGACACCCCGGGCCCGGCCAGCGCCGACGGCGTCATCTCGTCGAAGGGCTCGACGAACTTCTCCCAGGTCTCGTGGCACGGCTTCGACATCCGCGGTGCCCTGCAGGCGCGCATCGGCCTGCCGGTGATCTACAACAACGACGCGAACGCGGCCGCGCTCTACGCCCATCACCGGCACTTCGGTGCCGACGCGATGGAGAAGTCGTCGGTGGCGGCGATCGTCGGCACCGGCCTCGGCGGGGGAGTGGTCGAGCTCGGCAAGGTCGTCAGCGGCGCGGCCGGCATGGCGGGCGAGCTGGGCCACGTGCAGATCCCGCTGCACGGCGTGCTGGAGGACGACCAGCCGGTGCCGGCGTGCAACTGCGGCTTCGCCGGGGACGTGGAGAGCATCGCCTCGCTGACCGGCATCAAGAACAACCTGCTGCCGTACTGGCTGAAGCGGTTCCCGGGGCACCCGCTGGCGCGGGAGCCGATCAAGCGCGGGGCCAAGCTGCTGCGCGGGTACGGCGAGAAGGAGGACCCGCTGGCCCTGGCGGTCTTCGGTCAGCAGGCCAAGGCGATCGGCAAGCTGTTCACCATCGCGGCCAACTTCACCGACCCGGCGGCGTACTTCCTGGGTGGTGGCGTGGTCGAGGCGGCGCCGCACTTCCGCCAGTGGTTCCTCAACACGGTCCGGGAGAACACCCAGTTGCGGGCCGAGCAGCAGGCCGCGGCGACGTTCGCGCTGGTGCCGGATCTGGACATGGCCGGCGCCCGGGGCGCGGCCGTCGCCGCCCTGGAGGCCGTCCGCCCGGCCGGTTGACGATTGATATCAGTCAGTTGATTGAATAGATTGGTGCACTCCGCGACGAATGGTCCTGGCATGCACGGCGACAAAGCAGCTCTCCGGTACGGCGAGCACGTCCTCGTCGTGGTGCCCGACGCCGACCTGCTCGACCTGCTCGTCACGCCCCTGGAAATGGCCGGCTACTGGGTGCTGACGGCGGTCACCGGCACCGCGGGGCTGGCGCTGCTGCGCGACCACCACTTCGACCTGATCATCGCCGACGCCGACCTTCCCGACGTCGATGATCTCGCCCGTGGCCGCCGGCTCTCGCCGGCCGACCGCCCACCGGTGCTGTGCCTGACCACCTGCGACCACCTGGACCGGCTGCTGCCGGAGCTGGGCCTGGGCATCGAGGACTACGTCACCAAGCCGTGCCGGATCACCGAGGTCCTGGCCCGGGCGCACGTGCTGCTGCGCGGCCGGGCCCACGGCCGCCGCGAGGGCGCGGTCTGCCACGGCGATCTGCTGCTCGACGACATGGTGTGCCAGGCCTGGCGCGGCCGGCGCCCCCTCGAGCTGACCGCGGCGGAGTACAGGCTGCTGCGGCACCTGCTGGTCCACGCCGGACAGGTGCTCTCCAAGGAGCAGCTCGCCTGGCAGCTGTGGGGCGAGTTCCGGGGCGACAACGCGATCGAGCGGCTGGTGTCGCGGCTGCGGCAGAAGGTCGACCGCGACGAGCCGGCCCTGATCCACACCCGACGCGGCTTCGGCTACTGGTTGGGCAGCCACGCCGTACCGGCCGGGCTGTGACGTGGGCCACGTCAGGTTCCTGTCAGGTCAATGTCCAGGTGGCGTCAGGACGATCTGTTTGCATGGGTTCATCGGCTTTTGCCGCTGCCCGCACCGGCGTCCCCCTCGGCCGGCGGGCCACGAGGAACCGAGGACCCATGGCTGACACCCTGGCCGCCGCCGGTGCGGCGAGCGCTGAAGTACCCGGGTACCCGATGCCGCGCTCCTCCGGCTGCCCGTTCTCCCCGCCCGAGCCCGTGCTGGCGATGACCGCCGAGAACCCGGTGGCCCAGGTGCGGATCTGGGACGGCAGTACACCGTGGATCATCACCCGGCACGCCGACCAGCGGCTGCTGCTCGCCGACCCGCGGGTCAGCATCGACGAGCACCTCCCGAACTTCCCGCACATGACCGCCGGGCGGGCCGCGGCCGTGCAGGGCATCCCGCCGCTGATCACCAACACGGACGCCCCCGAGCACACCCGCCTGCGCCGGGTGGTCAACCCGCCGTTCATGGTCAAGCGGATCGAGAAGCTGCGGCCGCGGATCCAGCAGATCATCGACGACCTGATCGACGCGATGCTGGCCGGGGAGAACCCCGCCGACCTGGTCACGGCCGTCGGGCTGCCGGTGCCGACGCTGGTGATCACCGAGCTGCTCGGGGTGCCGTACGCCGATCACGAGTTCTTCCAGACCAACAGCAACAAGACGATCAGCCACGACTCGACGCCGGAGGAGGCCATGCGGGCCAGCGGCGCCCTGGCCGGATACCTCGACAACCTGTTGCGGCAGAAGATGACCGAGCCGGCCGAGGACGTGCTGTCGGAGATGGCCGGGCGGATCAAGGCCGGCGAGATGACCCACACCGAGGCCGTGATGATGGGCGTCGCGATCCTCATCGCGGGCCACGAGACCACCGCCAACATGATCTCGCTCGGCACCCTCGCGCTGCTGCGGAATCCCGATCAGCTCGCGCTGCTGCGCGAGACCGAGGACCCGAAGGTCGTGGCCGGTGCGGTCGAGGAGTTGCTGCGCTACCTGACCATCGTGCACACCGGGATCCGGCGGATCGCCGTCGAGGACATCGAGCTCGACGGCAAGCTGATCCGGGCGGGCGACGGGCTGATCTTCGACCTCGGCGCCGCCGACTGGGACACGCGCGAGTTCCCCGCGCCGGAGCAGCTCGACCTGACCCGCCCGGCGCGCCAGCACCACGCCTTCGGCTACGGCGTGCACCAGTGCCTGGGCCAGTCCCTGGCCCGGGTCGAGCTGCAGATCGTCTACAGCACCCTCTACCGGCGCATCCCCACGCTGGCCCTGGCCGTGCCGTTCGAGGAGATCGACTTCGCGTTCGCCGGCGTCGCCTACGGCCTGCACTCGCTGCCTGTCACCTGGTGAGTGACCCGCGAATCTGACGAGCGAGACGGAGAACATCATGCGTGTGGAACTCGATGAGCCCAAGTGCGTGGCCGCCGGCCAGTGCGTCATGGCCGCGCCGGAGGTCTTCGACCAGCGCGACGACGACGGCGTCGCGATCGTGCTCGACGCCGAGCCCGGCGCGGAACTGCACGACAGCGTGCGCGAGGCCGCTGCTGTCTGTCCCGCGGCCGCGATCCGCCTGGAGGAGCGGTGAGGCGGATCGTCGTCGTCGGCGCCTCGGCCGCCGGGCTCACGGCGGCCGAGACGCTGCGCCGGGAGGGTTACGCCGGCGAGCTCACCCTCATCGGTGCGGAGGTCGACGCCCCGTACGACCGGCCGCCGCTGTCCAAGCAGATCCTCGCCTCGCAGTGGGAGGCCGAGCGGCTGGCGCTGCGGACGGCCGGCGAACTCGCCGCCCTCGACCTGGATCTCCGCCTCGGCGTGGTCGCCGCCGGCCTGAACCTCGCCACCCGCACGGTCCGCCTCGACGGTGGCGCGGAGGTCGGATACGACGGGCTGGTCATCGCGACCGGGGTGCGGCCCCGGCGGCTGCCCGGCCAGGGCGCGCACGTGCTGCGCACCCTCGGCGACGCGCTGGCCCTGCGGCGCCGGCTGGGCCCGGGGCGCCGGCTGGCCGTGGTCGGTGCCGGGTTCCTCGGCGCGGAGTCCGCCGCCGTGGCCCGGGGCCTCGGATGCGAGGTGACCCTG